>JAYVRT010000510.1:0-5465 GCA_043776025.1 Archangiaceae bacterium
TCAAGTTCTATTTCGACTACGGCCTGCGGGTGACGATCAACACCGACAACCGGTTGATCACCGACACCACGCTGACCAAGGAGTACTGGCTCGCCCACAAGGAGATGTCGCTCTCTCTGGAGGATTTAACGACGATCATGGTCTCGGGCTTCAAGAGCGCCTTCCTTCCCTTCCGCCAGAAGCAGGACCTGCTCAAGGCGGTCAACGCCGAGATCGCCGGGACGCTGAACAACTTCCAGCGCAAGCTGACCGCGGTGAAGGTCCCCGCCTAAAGGCAAGCGGAAGCGGGGCTGATGCCGCCCCCCGGCGATTGGACCGGGGCCTTGAACCCGCGCTATCACCCTGCGCTGTTTCCAACCGCCGGGGGTTCTCCCAAATGCCGCGCCTGCCTCAAGACGTCGTCGAGCTGCTCGAGTTCGCTGCCCGCCATCCGGAAGGGGGATCCGCGCTGCTCGAAGGACACCTCGAGAGCGTCGCCGCGCTGTACCAGCTGCACCCGGCCAAGGTGGAGCACGTGCGCAACACGATCTCGAAGACGGGACACCGCGCCCACGCCGAAGCGATCCTCTCCGGGGCCGGCGCCCAGGCGCCCCGGTCGTCCACCGAGCGAGAGGCGCGTACCGACGCCCAGGCGCTGATCGCCCACGCCGCGACGACTCCCCACGGCCTCGAGTTCCTCACCCGCGCACCGATCGAGAACGCCGCGGTGATCTTCGAGTCCCATCCGTTCGTCGTCGACCAGGCCCGCACCCACCTCGCCGGAGGGGCCCGGTGATCGCCAACTTCCCCAAGTCGGTGGTGATGGGCGAGTGTTGGGCCCGCGACGGCCTGCAGAGCGAGCCGCAGTTCCTCGCCACCGATGCCAAGGTGGAGATCATCACTGGCATGGTCGACGCCGGCTTCACCAAGATCGAGGCGACCAACTTCGCCCACCCCAAGTACCTGCCGCAGTTCTCCGACGCCGAGGAAGTGCTCAAGCGCATCCCGCGCAAGCCGGGCGTTCACTATCGGGGCATCTGCACCACGCTCAAGGGCGTCGAGCGCGCCGCGGCGAGCAAGGCCGAAGGCTACGGGGTCGACGAGATCGCGATGGTGATCTCCGCCAGCGAGGCCCACAACAAGGCCAACGTCAACATGGGGCACGACGAGAACAAGGCGATGCTCGAGCAAATGACGAAGCTCGCGATCGACACCGGCCACAAGGTCTTCGGCTGGGTGCTCTGCAGCTTCGGCTGCCCGATCACCGGCGACGTGAAGTCGAACGACGCGCTGAAGATCGGCCAGTGGTGGAAGGATCTCGGCGCTGCCTTCATCGGCTTCGGCGACACCACCGGGGTCGCCAACCCCCGCCAGGTGCACGACTTCTACGAGTTCATTCTTTCCAAGGGGATGACCCGCGACGAGACGGTGGTCCACTTCCACGACACCCGCGGCTGGGGAATTCCCAACTCGCTCACCGCGCTCACCTTCGGGCTGCGGTACTTCGACAGCTCGCTCGGCGCGATCGGCGGCCAGCCGAAGACCGGCGCCAAGGCGTACCACCGCGGCCACACCGGCAACTCCTGCACCGAGGACCTGGTGGGGATGTTCGAGGAGATGGGCGTCAGCACCGGCATCGATCTGCCGAAGATGATCAAGCTCGGCGCGCGGGCGGAAGAGGTCCTCGGGCGCCGGCTGCGCAGCAACTACATCCTCGCCGGGCCGGTGCCGCACCAGGGCATCGTCTACGACAAGAACAAGGGCATCGTCGAAACCCGCGCCTGAAACTTGTCGGACTGCGGTCGCGCTGTTGGAACTGTCTTCACCGCCTTCTGAGGCTCTCCCCGAGCGGCGGTCGGCCGGCGCGCAGCGGCGACACCCGGCGCTGCGGTTGCTTCGCCGCCGGAAGATGACGCGTCAGGTGCCGAGCGCGACCCGCACCGCGATGTAGATGCCCAGGATGAGCGCGAGCCCGGCGAAGCCCAGCCGCAGGGGCCGCTCGGGCAACCTCCCCGACAGGGGCGTGCCGATCAGCGCCCCAACGACGGTACCGCCGCCGACGGTCCCCAGCAGCCAGAGGCTGACGTGACCCTGCACCGCGTGGCCGATCGCGCCGCTGAGGCTGGAGAGCGCCATCACCGCGAGCGAGGTGCCGATCGCCTGGCGCAGCGGCAGCCGCGCGCCCCAGGTCAGCGCGGGCACCATCAAGAAGCCGCCGCCGACGCCGAGAAACCCGGACAGCAGGCCCATCAGCGCTCCGAGGACCAGCAGCACGCTCATCCGTTGAGGCTCGCTCGAGGGAACTGCCTCCCGGTTTCCGACCGCCATCCGCACCGCGACGACGAACAGCGTCCCGGCGAAGATTCCCAGGAGGACGCGGTCGGCAACCAGCGAGTGCAGCGCCGCGCCGCCGAGCGCGCCGACGATCGCCGCGCCTCCGAAGGGGACCGCCACCTTCGGCTCGAGGTTCCCCTTGCGCCAGTGGCCGATCGCGCCCACCAGCGCCCCGGCGAAGACGACGGCGAGCGAGGTCCCCGTCGCCTCTGACACCGGCCTGTGGAGCGCGTAGACCATCACCGGCACGATGAACGCGCTCCCCCCCGCGCCGAGCACCGACAACAGCAGCCCGACGCCGATCCCCGCGCCCAGGCCGATCAGCGACTGGGTCACGCCAGCGCGGTCAGAGGCATTTGAGGTTCACGCTCAGCGCCTCGCGCAGGCGCGACGGCGGTGGCATCCCCACCTGGTTCTCCGCCATCGCCGCGGCGAAGTCCGGGGCGCTCTTCACCTGCAGCCGCGGGTTCGACTTCTTCTCCCGGCCGATGGTGCTCGCCGCGCGGCCTTCGTAGTCGTGGGCGGGGAGGACGAGGGTGTCGTCGGGGAGGGTGGCGACGAGCTTCTGGAGGCTGTCGAAGAGCGCGGTCGAGCTGCCGGTGGGAAGATCGGTGCGGCCGACGCCGCTGATCAGCAGCGTGTCTCCGGTGAGCACCCGGCCCGGCAGCACCAGGCAGACGCCGTCGTGGGTGTGGCCCGGGGTGGCGACGACGCCGATCTCCAGCGCGCCCAGCCGCAGCTTCTCGCCATCGACCATCTTCTGGTCGACGCACGGCGCCGGCGAGTTGGCGTGCATCAACATCTTCGCGCCGGTGAGATCCTTCAGCCGCACCGAACCGGAGAGGTGATCGGCGTGGGTGTGGGTCTCGATCGTGTAGCGGAGCTTGTAGCGCTTCTCCATCAGCATGCTGACGTACTCGTCGACGTGCTCGCGGACCGGGTCGACCAGCGCCGCCTCGCGCGACTGGGGGTCGGCGATCAAGTAGGTCCGGCAGGAGTCGTCGCCGTTGAGGCTCTCGAAGTCGTAGCCCAGCTCCGGAGCGGCCAGCGGCTGGGGCAGCTCGGCCGCGGGGCCCGATGCCTCCATCCACCGGTCGGCACAGCGCCCGGCGAACTCAGCGCTCACCGTGTCGCCCTTGACCTTGTAGTTGCCCTTCCACTTCCGGTCGCGCACCCGGCCGACGAACTCGAGGAGGCGATCGACGTCGGTCTCGTCGTTGTAGAGCCCGACGCTGCAGCGCACCGCGCCGGTCGGCGCCGTGGCCGGCCGGTTCGGCTGGTCCTTGCCCAGCAGGCGATCGACGTAGATGTGGGCGCAGAAGCGGCCGTTCCGAACGGCGATCGCCCCTTCCTCCGAGAGCACCGCGGCGGTGAGCAGGTCCGACACGCCGTCGACGTTGAAGGCACAGACGCCCAGCCGCTTCTCCGCGTCGCCGGAGCCGTAGACGGTGACGCCGGCCATCGCCTTCATCCCTCCGAGCAGCCGCTTCATCAGCTTCACTTCGTGCGCGCGCACCTCGGGCAGCCCGATCGACTGAACGAACTGGAGCGCCTTCGCCATCCCCACCACGCCGGCGATGTTCGGCGTGCCGCCCTGGTGGCGATCCGGCGCTGGCAGGTACTCGACGCTGCGGGAGGTGACCTGGGCCGCGGTGCCTCCGCCGGGCAGGTACGGCGGCGCCTCGTTCATAAGGGCCCGCGGCCCGTAGAGGAAGCCGGCCCCGAACGGCGCGTAGGCCTTGTGACCGGCGCCGGCGACGAAGTCGAGGTGCTCCGGGTGGTCGAACGGCTTGACGTCGATCGGCAGCCGCGCGAGCGCCTGGGCGGCGTCGACGAGGATCAACGCCCCGTTCTCGTGCGCCAGCCGCGCGATCTTCTGCAGGTCCGGCATGAACCCGGTGACGTTGGAGCCGGCGGTGACCGCGACCAGCTTCACCTCGTTCTTTCGCAGCAGCTGCTCGAGGTGGTCGAGGTCGAGCTCGCCGGTGTCGTTGACCCGGGCGCGCAGCACCTGCCCCCGGCGCCGGTGGGTCAGCTCGTTGCTGTGGTGCTCGAGCTCGGTCGTGAGCACCTTGCCAGGCACGTTGGCCATCACGTGGCTGGCGAGGTCGAGCGCCTGGGTGGTGTTGTTGGTGAAGACGACCGTGCCCCGCTTCAGCTCGGCGCCGAGGTAGTCGGCGACGATGTAGTAGGCCTCGTCGAAGCGCTCGGTGGCCTTGCGCGACAGGTGGTGGTTCGCGCGGTGAATGTTGGCGTACTCGCGCGCGATGAACTCGGTGTAGGCGTCGAGCACCGAGGCCGGGGCGTGGGTGCTGGCGGCGTGGTCGAGGTAGACCAGCGGCCGCTCGGCCGAGCCCAGCACCGGCACCCGGCGGCCGACGATCGCGAACTCCGCCCGCACCGCCTCCCAGTCGAGCCGCGCGCCGGGCACCAGGCACACCGCCTCGGCCCCGGCGATCGGCAGGCCGAGGTGGCGCCACCGCTCGATGCCGCCGGCGAGGTTCTTCGCCTTCGCGTACCCCATCTTCACCAGCACGTCCGCCACCAGCGCCGACCGGTTCCCCGTCGAGCAGTAGACGATCACCGGCTGGTCCCGGTTGGGGATGTGCTCGTGCACGTGCTTCTCGACCATCCCCCGCGGCAGCAGCACCGCGTTGGGGAGGATGCCATCCGCGGTCTCGTCGGCCTCGCGCACATCGAGCAGCGGCGCCGCGCTCAACGCCTTGCCCACGTCCTCGCAGGAGACTTCCGGGATTCGGGTCAATGCGTCCTTGACGAAGTCCTTGTACGACCACGGTTGAGCCATGGGCCCACGTTTACCCCACGCCTCGCTTGAAGAAGAGCCCCCCGGTGCGGTCCGATGCCGTTCGCCAGGGCCGATTTCGATTGCCTCCCTATTGCCCAAACGCTGCGGGAGTGGGCGAAACGGGGCAGGACCATCTGGGACGAGACTTCGCGAGATTCAGAGGAAAAACTCAACCGCTTTAGATGCAGTAGCCCTGCGCGTTGCAGGTGGATCCGGTCGCGCAGCTGAAGCCGGCGAGGTGGCAATCGCGACCGCAGTAGCCGTACGAGGGGGTTCCGCCGTCGGCGAACTGCAGCGGGCGACAAACGTAGCCGCCGCGACAGCTGCCTTGTCCCTGGTTCGGCTG
>JAYVRT010000511.1:0-5463 GCA_043776025.1 Archangiaceae bacterium
GATCAGAACGACCAGGAAAACCTGGAGATGTTGCTTGCGATGGCCGGGGTCAACTACCTGATGGGCATCCCGATGGGGGACGACGTGATGCTCAACTACCAGACCACCTCGTTTCACAACAACGCGGCGCTGCGCGAGCTGCTCAAGCTCAAGCCGGCGCCGGAGTTCGAGCAGTGGATGGAGTCGATCGGCCTGTGGCGCAACGGGAAGCTCACCGCCCGCGCCGGAGACGCGAGCCTGTTCGCGATCGGGCCGCGCCGATGACCGCGCTCGAAGAGCTGGTCCGCAAGGTGTTGCGCGAAGAGCTGGAGCGCGCCGGGGAGAAGCCTCAGAAGGCCGCGCCGGCGCCCGAAGAGTGCGTCGACGGCTGTGTTCCGCGGGTGGTGAAGATTCCTCCGCCCCGCGACGCTCGCGAGCTCAAGCGCATCGTCGAGCAGACCCCGGCCCGCATCGTCCAGGGCCGCACCGGCACCCGCTACCTCACCAAGGTCTACGTCGGCCTGCGCGCCGAGCACGCGATCGCCCTCGACGCGGTGCAGAGCGAGGTGCCCGACGACTTCCCGAAGAAGCTGCAGGCGGTCGACCTGCGCACCCGGGCGAAGGACAAGGAAGAGTACCTGCTCTACCCCGACCAGGGCCGGCGGCTCGACGACGCCAGCCGCAAGCGCCTCGAGGCCGAGGCGAGCCGGGGCGTGGACGTGCAGATCATCGCGGCCGACGGCCTGGCGGCGTGGGCAATTCTCGAGCAGGGGCAAGCGCTGGTGCAGGCGCTGGGCAAGGAGTTGGGTGCCGTCGGGCTCACCGTTGGCAAGCCGCTGTTCGTCCGCTTCGCCCGCATCGGCGTGCAGGACGAGATCGGCGTCCTCACCCAGGCGCGGGCGACGATCATCCTCGTCGGCGAGCGCCCAGGCCTGGGCACGGGCGACTCGCTGTCGATCTACACCGCCTTCAAGCCGCGCCTGAATCAGGACAACTCGGAGAAGAACTGCATCAGCAACATCCGCCCGCTCGGGCTGCCTCTTCTGACCGCGGCCCGGGAGTGCGCGGCGCTGATGCGGCGGACCTTCGACGCCGGCGGGGGCGGGCTCCAGCTGGTGAGGCCGCGCGCGTGAGCCTGCTCGACCTGTGGCCGACGCTGCTCGCCTGCCGGCAGCTCGACTCGGTGGACCCGCAGTTGGCCGCCGCGCTCGGGCTCGATCTTCAGCGGCACCGCAGCGCCGGGCTGGTCACCTGCGATCAGGACGACGCGCTCTACGTCGCCCTCGATCACTGCACCAAGTTCGCCAACGTCGAGGTGAAGTTCGGCCAGAGCTTCTATGCCGGCAGCAAGCACGCCAGCGGCCCCTTCTCGGGCGAGGTGATGGGGATCGTGGCCGGCAGCGACCCCGACGAGGTCGCCGAGGCGCTCTGGAGCATCCGCACGATGCTGCGGGAGGAGGTCCGCTTCCAATGTTTCCCCGGTGAGAAGCAGCCGGCCTTCCTCGCCCACGTCATCTCCGAGACTGGCCGGTACCTCGCGCCCCAGGCGTCGATTCCCCCGGGCCGCCCGATGGCGTACCTGATTGCCCCGCCGCTGGAGGCGACGATCGCGCTCGATGCGGCGCTGAAGGCGGCGCCGGTGACGCTGGCGAAGTGGATTCCCCCGCCCAGCGAGACCAACTTCGCCGGAGCGTTTCTCACCGGCGAGCTGGCGGATCTCGGCGCCGCCCGGGACGCGTTCATCGCCGCGGTCGGAGAGGTCGCGAAGAGCCCGCTGCAGGCCTCCCGCCGGCCCGAGCGGATGAGACGCTGAAAACCAAACAGGAGCTGCCATGGCCGACGTCATCGAAGAGGCGAAGTCTGGGCGCGCCACCTGCCGCACCTGCCGGGAGAAGATCGACAAGGGCGCGCTGCGGTTCGGGCACGAGACGAAGAACGCCTTCGACCCCGGAGGCCCGCCTTCCTACATGTGGCACCACCTGCTGTGCGGCGCGAAGCGGCACCCGCTGGAAGTGAAGGGGGCGCTGGCGGCGTTCACGGGCGAAGTCCCCAACCGCGCCGACGTCGAGGCGATTCTCGCCACCGCTCCGAAGAGCGCCGGGCTCGATCGGCCACCGTTCCCCTATGCCGAGCGCGCGTCCACCGGCCGCTCGAAGTGCCTCGCCTGCCAGGAGTCGATCGACAAGGGCACCTTGCGGATCGCCATCGAGCGCGACGTCGACACCGGGATGTTCACCGCCAAGAGCGCCGGCTACCTGCACCCGCGCTGCGCCCTCGAGCACCTGAAGGACCCCGAGCTGCGCCCGAAGCTGAAGCTCAACAGCCGCGAACTTCAGGACGCGGACTTCGTCGAGCTCGAGCAGGGCCTGACCGCAGGCACTTCAGCTGGCTGAGCTGCCGGTGCGGGCGGCGGTTCCGCCCCGACGCTTTACAGCGCGGTGCGCAGTTGGCCTTCCTTGCAGCGCATCTCGATCCACTTGGGTTTGTTGTCTTCCTCTTTCTTGAAGCGGCCCTTGTCGATGCTGTCGTCCTGGTGGCCCTTGAGCGTGCCAAGCACGTAGTGGGTTCCGTTGGGCTTGCGCACGTCACACGCCGTCCACGCGGTGTCGTTCTGGTTGTAGACGACGACGCTGCCGCCGTTGTTGACCGCGTAGCCCTTGAGCTTGCCCTGTGGAGCCGACGGCTTGTCGAAGTAGAACTTGCTCTCACCCTCGGAGCAGATCACCGCGAGGTGGTCGTAGGCAGGCTCGGGGGCGCCGCCGAGCTTCACCCGCAGCACCCCGTCTTCGGAGTGCTTCACCACTTCGCCGACCTCGAAGAAGCTGCCGTCGCTGTGGACGAGCTTGCAGTCCGTCCAGCTCGAGTCAGAGAAGCTCTTCCACGCAAAGCGCAGCCCCGACAGCTCGAGCTTGCCGTCGAGGGTCGGCCCGGAAGGCGCAGCGGGGGCCTTGGCCGCCTCTTCCGGCGCGGCCGCCGCGGGGGCGGCGTTGCCGGGGAGGATCACGTGCTTCGCTTTGATCCGGGTCGCGTCGTCGTCGAGGCTGACCCGCGCCAACGAGCCGGTCAATTCCATGATCACCGCTCTGCCCGAGGGGCCGTCGGGATTCTTCGGGTCCGCGATCGCGACCAGCTCGTCGCCGACGTTGAGCACCTTCTTCGCGTCGGTGCGGAAGTAGGTGGAGCCCTTGTCGGTGAAGATCTTCGCGGTCTCGACGCCCTTCGCGAGGGCGGGGGCGGCGATCAACAGGCAAAGCGTGAGAGTGCGCATGCCCGCCCCATACCAGAAACCAGGCTGCGCTACTTCAGCGGCCCGAAGCAGCGCAGCTGCATCAGGCGCCCGTACTCGTATTTGCCCAGCTCGAAGGCGTAGCTCTCGACGGCGAAGAAGCGGTCTTCCTCGACCCGGATGTTGCTCGAGAACTCCTCGAGCTCTTTCGCACCGGGTGCGGCGAAAGCCCCGGAGATGATCAGCGGCGAGCTCGGCCCGCCGGCGGCGACGTCCTTGTGGCCGTGGCCGTCGAAGCGGAAGCGGGCGCCGCCCGGCAGTGTCACCGTCTGCCCTCTGACGATCCGGAAGCTCCCCACCAGCGGCGCAAGCGAGAACTCCCCCCGGACCATCGAACTGCCCGCGGCCCGCGCGGCGTACTTTCCAGCCTGGTACTCCTCCAGCGGCTCCGGCGCCCACGAAGCTTCAGCCAGGTAGCTGCCCTGCGGCCAGCGCAGCCCGGGGAACAGCGCCCCGAGGTTGAGCTCGCGGCGCTCGGTCTTTCCGGGCGCGAGCTCGCCCGGCTTTCCGGGCCACGCCTTCACCGCGCAGGGCGGAGCGGCCTCCTTCTCGCCCGCGGCGCCCGTCACCTTCACCTGGAGGTAGAAGTGGGCGAAGCAAGCGTCGGAGTCGAACCGCATCCACGCAATCGGTTCCTTCGAGACATTCTTGACCTCGACCACCAGCCGCGGCGGGCTGCCCGGGGTGGCCACCAAGGGCGAGACGCTGAACGAGATCTCCACGGTCGCCTCGCGCAGCGCACCGAACGAAGACGCCACCACCACGGCCCAGAACAGGGACATCGCCTCAGTCTAATCCGTTGGCTCCGACCCGTTGACCGTCGAGCGGAGCGGGCTGCACCGCCGACACAGGCTCGAAGCGGTAGCGGTACGCCACCCAGACACTGGCGAGGTTGAGGCCGACGGCGCCGGCGATCAGTGACGCCGCGAGCGTCGTTGCGCCGCCCCAGTGCTGGCTCGCGCCGAGCCCGCCGCAGGCGAGGGTGAGCAGCCCCGGCAACGCGAGCGAAGGCGCCGTGGGTCCCAGCCACTTCCACGACCACAGCCGGCCCCAGCCAAAGGCGGCCGCGACCCACAGCGCGGCGACGATCATCCACAGGCTCGGGGGGTCGACGAGGCCCCGGAAGTCGACCAACGTCGGGACGACCCCTCCGCACGAGGCGTGGTACCAGCACACCAGCGGGACCAGCACGGCGCACGCCGAGGATGCGAGTACGAAGACGAGGCGTTCGCGGTCGAAGCGGGCAAACGCCGCCTGAAGCCAGCCCGTCTCCTCAGCGGTCTCGGCCACCTCCCGCAGCAACGGCCCCAGAGCTCGATGGCGCATTGCGGGCGCCACCGCGCCAAGCCTCACCTCGAGCCGACCGCGCTCCGCGAGGACACGCTCCACCAGTGGGAGCACCGCCCGGGCGGCGCGATCGAGTCGGGCGCGCGAGCGGGCCCGGTCGAGCGCGCGCTGGACGTTGTCCTCCCGATGCTCGATTCGGCGGCAGGCTTCGGCGACGCTCAGCGCCCGCGCGCCCCACCGCCCCTGGAGCGCCCGGTTGAGCGCGGCGTACTCGGCCAGCGCCCGTTCGAGCTCCAGGACCCCACCTTCGAGCGCGATGTCGAGCCAGCCGGGCAGCCGCATCCTCGCCCTGACACCGCCGCCCGGCGCCGGGTTTCAGGGCTTGTTCGGCTCGTCTTCCCGGTTCTGGACGAACTCGAACCCGAAGCGGCCCTTGACGCACAAGTGCCCACCGGTGACCGAATTGTCCGACGGAGAGGTGACGCGGACGATCCGGTTGTCCTGCACCCGCAGGCTCAGGGTGCAGCCGACGCCGCAGTAGGGGCAGATGGTGTCGGTGACGGTCTGCTTCGACTCGTCCCACTGGCCGGCGGTGCGCAGGTCGAACTCGCTCTTGAACATCAGCGCGCCGGTGGGGCAGGCGCCGACGCAGTTGCCGCAGTAGACGCACGCGCTGTCCGGCAGCGGCACGGCGTTCTCGGTCGAGATCCGGGCATCGAAGCCGCGTCCCGCCACCGCGATCGCGAACGTGTTCTGGGCGTCTTCGCCGCAGGCCTCGACGCACTTGTAGCAGAGGATGCACCTGGCGTAATCGCGGACGTAGAGTTCGTTGTCGATCTTGATCGGCGCGGCCACCGTCGCCGCCGTGAGGCCGTCCGGCTCGACGTGGTGGCCGGTGCGCTTGCGGTCGC
>JAYVRT010000512.1:0-5462 GCA_043776025.1 Archangiaceae bacterium
GCCACCATCGCGCTCAGGTCGAGCGAGATGAGGCGCTTGCGCTTGAGCCCCTCGGGCACGTCGCCGTCGACCATGCGCCGTGCGAGGCCCTCGACGATCGCCGTCTTGCCCACGCCCGGCTCGCCGATCAGCACCGGGTTGTTCTTGCTGCGCCGGGAGAGCACCTGGATCGTCCGCCGGATCTCCTCGTCGCGGCCGATCACCGGGTCCAGCTTGCCCGCCCGCGCTGCTTCGGTGAGATCGCGGCCGTACTTCTCCAGCGCGCGGTACGTGCCTTCCGGGTCCTGGCCCGTCACCCGGCCCTTGCCCCGCACCTCTTTGAGGCCCGCGAGCACGCGATCGCGCGTCACCCCGGAGCTCTTGAGCACCTCGCCGATCATCGACTTATCGGCGACCAGCGCGAGCAGCAGGTGCTCGCTGCTGACGAACTCGTCCTTAAGCGACTTCGCTTCGTCCTCCGCGCGATCGAACAGCGTCAGCAGCCGCTGCGACAGCGTCGCCCCCGCATTGCTCCCCTGGATCGACGGGAATTTCGCCAGCGCTTCGTCCACCCGCTGGTTCACCAGCTTCAAGTCGGCGCCCACCTTCTGCAGCATCGCAGGGACCACGCCGTCGTCCTGCGACAGCAGCGCCCGGGCCAGATGCTCGGGCTCGTAGTTGGGGTGGTTGCCCCGACGCGCCAGCGACTGCCCTTCGGTGATCGCTTCTTGCGCCTTGATGGTGAATTTCTCGATCCGCATGGATCCAAGGTAAGGGCGAACCCCCGGTTGGCAACCGCGTGGCGCAATGCGTCACAAGTCCTGAAGATGATTGTCGAATTCCCTCGAACCACCCTTGTCGGATCCACTGGAAGCGCGTATAGCGCCGCAACTTTTTTAGGGCAGTGCGGTGCATCAAAAGGGGGCGTCACAGGTGGAATCACACGGCGGTTATCTGTGCCGATTCGACGAAGAAGTGGATGTCGCCTGGCTCCAGCGCCTTGCGCGGGAGGCGATTGAAGCCGACGGGCACCTCGCCGACGACTGCGGGCTGCTGGTCACGGTTCTCCCCGGCGCCAAGGTGGTGCGGTTCGCCTACGACGGCGTCCACACCTACGGCCGGGCGGGCGCGCGCTGGTACCTGAACCACCACGCCCTGGCGAAGCGGCTGTCGTCGCACCTGCGTCTGGCGGTGCACGCCTACGTCTTCGACCCCGACGAGCTGGAGCAGGTGGTCAGCTACGGCAACGGCCGCAAGGTCGGCGGCGAGAGCCTCAAGTACGAGGACTCCGAATTGCCGGACGACGATGACGAGTACTCCTTCGAGCGGCTGAAGCTGAAGTGGCCGCTGGGGCATCTGGCCCGCGTGCTCGGGGTCGACCGGGAGGCGCTGCTGAAGCTCCCGCGCCAGACGACCGCGCTCATCGACCTCACCGGGGAGGCCACGGCGCAACCGCTGTGGCAGATGTTTCCTTCGGCGGTCGGCTCCGTCGTCCGCCAGCCGGCCTTCGCCACCGCGTCCGCCCGGGGTTAAGTTTCTTCCCCCGAACGATCCGCGGCGGCCACCCAGGCGCGCAGCCCATTCGATCGGAAGTACATCGACAGCCCCAGAAAGCCCCCGGCGACGACCACGGTCATCCCGATCGAAGTCGCGCTGAGGACGGCGGCCATGAACCCGTCGGGGTAGCCGCCGGGCAGGTCACTGGAGGCCATCACCCGGTCGCTCGCGCCGCCGATCTTCTTCGCCAGCACCGTCATCTGGGCGCCGTCGATCGTCCGCAGCACCGCGCAGGCGACCGCGGTGCGCTCGAGCAGCCGGCGGACGTCTTCCCGCGCCGCCCCGGCGGGCCGCAGCAGGCGGAAGGCGCCGACGAAGGTCAGGGTCGAGGCGACGGTGAGCGCGAGCAGGGTGAGCACCCGGGCCCCGCGCATCGATTCCAGCGCGTTGATCCGTGACTCGAGCATCGCCGCCGCGGCCGCCTTCGAGCGCGCGGGATCCATCGTGTCGAAGGGCAGGGTGATCGGCTCGAGCGACCGCAGCTTCTCCACCTCGACCACCTCGGCGATGTGCTGGGCCGAGGCGAAGCCCACCAGCCCCGAGAGCGCGATCACCCCGAGGATGATCCGCCGCACGTGGACGGGGGGCGGAGTCACTCAGGTCTTGCTGGCGTCAACGAATCGCAGGCGCAGATCCGTCAACAGGTTCGCGAACAGCCGTTCTTCCTCGGCGGCGAGGTTTCCCTTGGTCTTCGCCTGGAGCAGCTCGAGCAGGCTGAGGCTCTGCTGGGCGAGGGTGAGGTCCACCGACGGCCGACCCGTTTCCGGGTGCGGCGCTACCCCGAGGTGGATCATCGTGGTCGAGGCCAGCCCGAGGATGAAGGTGGAGAAATTGATCGGGTCGGCTTCGGCCATGGCGGCTACTCCTCGTCGTCCTCGAAGTCCTCGTCGAGGTCGGAGAGGTTGGCTTCCACCGGCTCGCCCTTCTCGGCGACGTCGGGGAGGGTCTTCAGGTGCTTCTCCCAGGCCTTCTCGTCCAACTGGCCGGAGCGGATGTACCGCTCGGCGGTGCGCTTGTCGGAGAAGCGGGGATCGATCGTTTCAGACATGACGGCTCCTGATGGTGGAATTCTTACCGCGCGCTTATAGCAGCGACCCGATGAGAGTCGAGGGGGTAGGGCAGCTGCCGAAGGGCCTGTACGCGCTGATTGACGACTCGGTTCGTCCGGGCCTGGATCTGGCCGCCACCGCCGAGGCGGCACTGAAGGGCGGGGCGCGGGTGCTTCAGCTGCGGCTCAAGCACCTGGGCGACCGGGCCGCGCTCGAACTGGCCCGGCGGGTGGTGGCCCTCGGTCGGCCCCTGCGGGCAAGGGTGCTGATCAACGATCGGGTCGACCTGGCGCTGCTGGCGAAGGCCGACGGGGTGCACCTGGGACAGACGGACCTGCCGGTCGCCGAGGCGCGGGCGGTGCTCGGGCCGGCGGCGCTGATCGGCGCCACCACCCGGTCGCTGGTAGAAATTCAGCAGGCGGCGCGCGAAGGGGCGGATCACGTCGGGCTCGGGCCCGTCTTCCCCACGACGACGAAGGCGATCCCCCACCCGCTGCTCGGCGTCGACGCTCTGGCGAAGATCTGCGCCTTGAGCCCGCTGCCGATCGTGGCGATCGCCGGCATTCGGCTCGACAACATCCACGCCGTCGCCGGGGCCGGGGCCCACTGCGCCGCGGTGGCCGGCGCGCTGCTCGAGGGGACCGACGTGGCCGCTGCCGCTCGGGCACTTGTGGCGGAGTTCTTCCGGAACTGAAGTACCGTTGGTCGCGTGAAGCCCCACCACCAACGCCGGCCAAGCATCGCGATCACCGCGGACGTCTCGGTGATCACCCCCGAGAGCCCGCAGGCCCGGTACGAGGTCAAGGTCGCCTACGCCGACGCGGTGCTCCGCGCCGGCGGCCTGCCCTTCATCCTCCCGTACACCGAAGATCGGCTGGCGATCGAGCAGTACCTCGATCGGGTCTCGGGGGTGCTCGTCACCGGGGGTGCGTTCGACATCCCCCCCGAGGCCTACGGCGAGGCGGCGCGCGAGGGCATGGGGCCGACCAAGCCGGCTCGGACGTCGTTCGAGAGCGAGGTGATCCGCTCCGCGCTCGGCCGCAACCTGCCGGTGCTGGGGATCTGCGGGGGGATGCAGCTGCTCAACGTCGCGCTCGGCGGCACGCTGTTCCAGGACATCGGCCGCGAGGTGCCCAACGCGCGCGTCCACGAGCAGACCCACGACCGCGCTCACCCGCAGCACCCGATCGACGTCAAGGACGGCAGCGTGCTCGCCGACTGCCTCGGCAAGGGGCAGCTGATGGTCAACAGCACTCACCACCAGGCGGTGAAGGCAGTGGGCCCAAAGATGACGGTGAGCGCGCTTTCCCCCGACGGGGTGATCGAAGGCATCGAGGCGGGCAGCTACCACTTCGCGGTGGGCGTGCAGTGGCACCCCGAGCTTTTGATCGACAGCGTGCCTCCGAACCTGGGGCTCTACCGGTCTTTTGTCGCCCGGGCGCGCGAGACGCGGCGGTGAAGCGGGGGCCGGTGGTCCTGTGCATCGGCGGGTGGGATCCATCGGGCCGGGCCGGCCTGCTCGCTGACCTCTGGGCCGTGGGCCAGCTTCGGGCCGAGGGCGTCGGCGTCGTCACCGCGCTCACCGCCCAGGGCGCGCAGTTTCGGACCTGGCCGGTGTCTCCCCGGACCCTGCGGCTGCAGCTGGCGGCGGTGTTCGACGCCCGCCGGGTAGCGGCGATCAAGATCGGCATGGTCGGCGACCGCAAGGCGATGGCGGCGACCTTGAGCGCCGTCGCTCCCCGCGCGGGGTGGGTGGTGATCGACCCGGTGGTCCGCACCTCCCGCGGGCAGCGGCTCTCTTCGCTCACGCCGCGCGACTTCCTGCGCCTGGGTGAACGCTTCGGCGCGAAGACGCGGCTGGTGCTCACTCCCAACGCCGACGAGCTGGCGTGGCTCGGCGTCACGGGCCCCCAGCTGCTCGAGGCGGGCTTCTGGGCCGCGGTGATCAAGGGCGGCTCCACCGCGGTCGATCGTGTCTACTCCGAGGGTGCGCAGGCGACGCTCCGAGGTCAGCGCCTACCTCGAAGCACACTGGCCCACCGCGGCACCGGTTGTCGGTTCGCCTCGGCGTTGGCGGTCGGCCTGGGGCGGGGCGAGGACCTTGCTCCCTCTGCCCGCCTTGCCAAGCGTCTGGTACGAAGATTCTTAAGCACCGTATAATCTCCCCCAAGCTTTCAAAGGGCCGAGCAGCACCCTCGCCTGGAGCACCACCCCTCATGCTGACGAAGAAGATTCTTGCCGTGCTGGCTTGCGCGACCGCGCTGTCGATCTCGGGGTGTCACTGCGGCGCCAACCCCCCGAGCAACAACGACGGTGGGGTCGACGGCGGCAACGCGGGTGGCAGCGGGGGGGGCTCGGGCGGTGGCTCGACCGGCGGCGGCTCCGGCGGTGGGGGCTCGAAGATCCTCGTCGACCCCAACGACCCCAACAACTCGATGAAGGACAGCGACTGCGACGGGCTCTCCGACGCCGAAGAGTTCGGCAACACCTACGCCGGTGGCAAGCGCACCGATCCGGCGAACCCCGACAGCGACGGCGACGGAATCAAAGACGGCGTCGAAGCGGGCCGCACCGCCTCGGTCGACGCCGCCTGCGGCTACGTCGGAGACGCGGACCCGACGACGCGGACGCTGCCGACCGACACCGACTCCGATGCGGACGGGATCCCCGACGGCCTCGAGGACACCAACCACGACGGCAAGCTGCAGACCGGCGAGACCGACGCGACCAACCCCGACACCGACTTCGACGGCCTCAAGGACGGCGTCGAGGACGCGAACCACAACGGCACCGTGGACACCGGGGAGACGGACCCGCGCAAGAAGGACACCGACGGCGACTTCATCAACGACGGGGTGGAGATCAAGGTCACCAAGA
>JAYVRT010000513.1:0-5460 GCA_043776025.1 Archangiaceae bacterium
CCCCCGGCGCGTCGCTAAAAGTCGTCGAGGCCCCAGTCGGGCGCGACGCTCCGCAGCGTCACCGTCGGCGCCTTCGGCGTCAGCTTCACCGCGATGAGCCGGGTGCGCACCGCCGACTGCCACTCTTCGCGCAGCACCTTCGAGCTCAGTGCGTGGTCCGGCAGCAGCCCGACGAAGAGGCCGCCTTCTTTCTGGGCGCGCTCGATGCGTCCGAAGAGCAGGTCGAGCCACCGGGAGTCGGTGAAGAGCGGAATCTTCAGCACCGCGCCCAGCGGGCCGGCGCTCGCCGCGACGCCCGGCGGCAACTTCGCGCGACCCAACGAGGAGATCATCCTCGGATGCTGCGCGCCCCAGATCAGCAGCTCGAACGAGCGCGGCAGGTCGTCTTCATCGGCCATCGGCCCGAGAGTTTACGCCTACGGAGTGCAGCGCGGGTCCTGCCCGGGGATGCACGCCGGCGTCGACACCTGCGCGAGCGCGACGAATTCGTACTCCCACCGGACCCGGGGTGGCTCGTAGGGCTTCTTGGGCGCAGGCGGGACCGGAAGGGGATTCACGGCAGAGGAATCGGTACCGCGCAAATCCGGCCGTCCATCGTTCCCACGTGGAGGCGGTTGACCGTCGAGTCGATGGTGGGGAAGCCGAGGTCGGTGGGAGCAACGGTCACCAGCGAGAGCGTCTTTTCCACCACCCCGGTGTCGTAGTTGAGCTGGCGCAGCTTGCCGTCGGAGCTGCCGACATAAATCTTGTTGAGGGTGTAGGCGATGGTCGCGCCGTTGGGCGAGGGCACCGCGGGCGCCGCGGTCCACACCAGGGTCACCGTCGCACCCGAGACGCTGTAGCGCCTCACGCCGCCCGCCTTGATCGACGCGATGAACCCGTTGCCGGTGGGGAAGATCCACGTCGAGGTCGGGCCGGGCAGGGCGAACGACCAGGTCTGCGTCATCGTCGCGAGGCTGATGCCGTAGGCGGTGCCAGTGGCGCTGACGGTGTAGGCGGCGACGGCTGTTCCCCCTGCGAAGTCGAGGTTGACGCCGAAGTCGAGCGCGACACCCCCCAGCAGCGAGCCGACCTGCGCGCCGGTGAGCGAGTTCAAGATCCGCAGCCCGTTGTGCGCCGCGACGTAGAGGCGGTTGTTGACGTAGTCCACCGCCATCCCGCCGCTGATGATGTCGAGGTTCCCGGGCGCGTAGGTCCACACCACCGCGCCGTTGGTCGACGACACCGCGTAGACCTTGTTGTTGGTGGTGCTGGCGTTGCGGGTGGCGAAGAAGACCAGGTCCCTGCCTGGGTTCGCCGCCTGGAACGCCGCGCCCGCCGCGCCGAAGCTCCCCTCGTAGGCGTACAGCTGGGCGACCGGCTGGCCCTGAATCGCATTGCCAAGCGCCGCGCCGCCGTTCGCGGTCCACACCACCGCGCCGGTCGTCGGGTTCACCGCGTAGCCGTGGCCGCTCTGGTCTCCGGTGATCAGCAGATCGCCGATCTGCGTCGGCAAGCTCAGCGGCCGGCTCTGCACCGCGGCCTGCAGCTGCACCGGCCGCCAGCGCTCGCTGCCGTCGGTCGCCGGGGTGCCTGGCGTGGTGAGGTTCGCGGTCAACGAGCCGCCGTTGTTTGCGGTGAAGACCGCGGTGCCGAGCTTCGTCACCGGCTGCTGCATCGAGGGGAACCCAACCGAGTAGCACCAGATCGGCGTGCTCCCGGTGCCCACCGTCGGCTCGGAGAAGAGCCCGGTCGAGACCGGCACGCTGCCCGATGCGTAGGTCTTGCCGTTGGCGTGGGCGAACACTTTGTAGAAGTAACGGGTTGCGTTGATGCCGGTGTCGGAGAAGGCCGAGGCCGCGTTCGCCGCGTCGTCGGCGTAGGCGATGGTGGTCGGGTTCCCGCCTCCGTTCACCTGCTGGCCGGCGGTGTAGGTGACGCCGGTCGTCGGGGCCCAGGTGACGGCGATGGCGCGGCGGGCGATCACCACGCCGCTGTGCGGCGAGACGTTGGTCCACTTCAGCCGGTTCTGCGCGTTGCCCGAGGTGCTGACGAAGTTGGCGATGTTCGGGGTCGCCGGCGGCGGAAAGGTTCCCGTGGCGTTGGTCGAGGCGTTACCGGCGGCGACGTAGCAACCGGTGGTCGGCGTCGGGCAGGCCGGCGCGCAGGTCGTGCCGCTGCCGTCGGTCGGGCTGGTGGAGTTGCTGTCGTATCCCGAGACCACGAAGTCCAGCCCTTCGAGCGGCAGACCGCCGGCGCCAAAGAGCGGAATCGAGAGGGTGCTGTTGTTGCCGCTCGGGTGCATCGCAACGAAGTCGTCGAAGACGCCGGTGTTGGCCACCCAGGCGATGTACGAGAGCCGCGAGCCCGGTGGAGCGTCGATGGTGACGGTGGTGGTGCCTCCGTTGGCGGCGATCGCTGGCACCAGCCAGGCATTGGTCCCCAGCGTCAGCCCCCAGCGTTGGGCGAGCACCACCGCGTTGCCATCGTCGTTGCAGGCACCCGAGCAGAACGCGTCCGCGGGCGCGGCGCAGGTCGAGTTGGCGAAGGCGTAGGTGAAGTACTGCGGCGTGCCCGGCTGGGGCGTCAGGCCGATGGCGATCAACGGCTGGAGCGTCAGCAGCCCCGTCGACCACCCGTAGGCGGCGTTGGTCGAAGTGTTGGTCAGGGTGATGGTGAAGGGCGCTGCCCCCGCGGTCAGCGCCGTCAGCACCGCCAGCAGTCCGAGCGCGCGCTTCACGGAGTCACCTCGAAGGTCGTCGAGGCGATCTCTTGACCCTGAAGGAAGAAGTGCGCCGACCAGGTGCCGACGATCGCGCTGGAGTCGATCAACGTCCCCATCACCGGAAGGGTGAATTGGGCCGACTGGCGTTCGCGGGCGAGACCCGACAGCTGGGTCACCTGGCGATCGAAGACCTGGCCGCTGGGAGAGGTGAACTCGACCGCCAGCTCGGTGTACGCCGCGCCGGAGATGTTGAGGTTCACCTGCACCTCGCGCAGCTCAGAGACCACCGTCACCTGCGGCGGCACGGTAGTCACCGTCGCGCGCGTCACCAGGGGCACTTCGAGCACCTGGGTCATCTCGGCGCGCTCGGGGTGGCCCTGCACCGCCTCGAGCGGAGCCGTCGCGCCGGACTCGACGGCAACCGGCCCCAACGAGACCGGCTTCGGGTCTCCCAGCAGCGGCGCCGCGGGCTCGACGATGACTTCCTTCGTTCCCGGTTCCACCTTCGGCGCCGGCGCACGGGTACAGGCGATCAACAACAGCAGACACCCAACGCTCAGTCTCATCGCTCGTTCCCCGCAGCCAGCCGCACCTTGCATAGGTAGTCGAGGAAGGAGATCACGTCCGCCTCGACCGCTTCGGCGCTGGCCTCGAACTCCGCGGCGACCGCGTGGCAGATGTCGCGAATCGTCCGGTCTCCGTCGAGCAGCTCCCAGACCCGCGCCGCGGTGCCGTTGAAGGCGCGCACCATCTTTCCGTCCGCGTCGAGCACCAGGACCTCGCCGGCGAGCGTGCTTGCTTCGGCGCCCGGCTGACGCCGAAGGATGCTGTCGAGTGAGAGGGTCACGAAGAGAGAAACATCGTAGCCGGAAATTGCCTGCGACACCGCATTCGAGGCCGGGGGTACATCGGCCCCTTCCCCGAGCCACAGGGGTGGAGAATCAGCCCTTTGGCGCTTCGTACTTGAGCTTGAGCGCGAGGAACCGCTTCTCGAACAGGTGGTAGCTGAGCAGCGCGATCAGAATCGACAGCCCGATCGCCACCGCCGCCTGCACCAGCACCGCGAGGAAGTGCTGGGGAATCCGCGCCTCGAACCACTCGAGCGTGTGGTGCTCGCTGACGTAGTAGCTGAGCATCGCATGAAAGACGTACAGCCCGTAGCTGTACTTGCCGAGGAAGGTCATCGCCTTCGAGGTGAAGAAGCGGTTGAGCAGCGAACCGACCGGCGCGGTGAGCGCGAAGGCCACCACCGCGGCGAAGCAGAAGGCCCAGGCGCTCTCCCGCAGCGGCCGGAAGACGTTGCGCCCAAAGTCAGTGCGGGAGTTCAACGTCGCGGTGATCACGATGAAGCTGAAGCCGCAGACGCCGAGCACCCAGCCGGCGGTGCGCAGCCAGTCGGTTGCCTGCTCCGGGGTGTCGTCGCCCCGCACCGCCACCGCGAGGAACCCGCCGACCGCCAGCGCGTCGAAGCGGCAGGGCGTCAGGGTGTAGATCGCCAGCGCGTTCACCCCGTCGAAGTACATCGCCATCCGCAGCCCGAGCGCGAAGAGGACGAAGCCGACGCAGACCTTCAGCAGCGCCGGCCGGGGGCAAAGCCAGACGATCAGCGGCCAGAGAAAGTAGAAGTGCTCCTCGACCGCCAGCGACCAGAAGTGGCCGATGTACGGCAGGCTCCAGTGGCCCTCGCGCGCAATGTGGAAGTTGATCGCGTAGGCCCACGCCCAGCCCTGGCGCGAGACCATCTCGTCCATCGCCGGCCCCTGGAAGAAGGAGATCCACCGCAGGCCGAGGAACAGCACCGCCAGCACCCCGTAATAAAGCGGGAAGATGCGCAGCAGCCGCCGCATGTAGAAGTTCTTGAAGTAGTCCGGCTTGCGCTTGGCGTCGAAGAGGATCCCGGTGATGAGGAAGCCGGAGAGCACAAAGAACAGATCGACGCCGAAGCTGCCGTAGCTGGCCGCCTGCATCACCACCCGCTCGAAGGCGTTGGTGGCCGGCATGTCGCCGATGAAGTGAACCACCAGCACCAGGCCGATCGCCACCCCGCGGACGCCGTCGAGCGCGGGCAGGTGGCCTTTGAACGGGTTCTTCGAAGCCGCGATCATGCCTCGGCCCGGACGACGATCGCCGCGCTCGGGGCCGGCGCTGGCCAGGCCCCGAGCCGCACCGCCATCTTGCTCACCACCGCCAGCGCCAGCGCGCAGCCCATCGAGCCGAAGTAGGTGCGGGTGCCCATGTCACCGAAGCACTGGTTCAGGTGGCAGACGATCATGCAGATCGCCGTCAGCGCCGCCACCCGATCGACGCTCTGCTCCGCGAAGCGGTAGCACCGCGCGGCGAGGAAGACGCCCATCACCAGGGTACAGAACAGCCCGAAGAAGCCGAGCACTCCGCCGATGGTCCACATCCAGAGGATCGTGTTGTGGGGGTGGAATTGGTAGGTGGGCATCGCGAAGCTGATGTCGGGCAGCTTCACCGGTTCCTCGAACTTGTGGCCGAACCCCAGCGGGAGCACCGGGTACTCCGACCAGGTGTAGAGGACGTCGAAGTTCTCGATGTCCCGGTAGTCGGCGCCTGCCTGGGCCTGGTCGCCCTTGATCAACGACTTCACCAGCTGCGAGCCGGCGAACACCGGGTTGTTCGAGGTCCAGCCCGCGGCGACGTAGGCGATCAGGATCGGCGAGGAGAGGAGCAAGAACCTCAACACCGAGCGCTTCGCCGAGTTCCAGGGGTTCATCAGCAGGATGGTGAGGAAG
>JAYVRT010000514.1:0-5459 GCA_043776025.1 Archangiaceae bacterium
TTGCCAGGGGGAACATTACCGACCCCTCACGACATACCAAACCCTCACGATTGACCCCCACCTTGTTTGCGGCATATACGCGCGACCGCCACCGATGCCTGCTCCCCTCCGCGGACAGGTGGTTCTTCACGCAGCACCCACCAGGAGGCGGAACGAAAAGGAAGAAGTACCTATGGGAGTTCATCCGGACCGTAAGACCGCGCTCGTTACCCAGTTCAAGACCCACGAGAAGGACACGGGGTCACCCGAAGTGCAGGTCGCCTTGCTCTCTGAGCGCATCACCCACCTCACCGAGCACTTCAAGACCCACAAGAAGGATCACCACAGCCGCCGCGGCCTGCTCAAGATCGTCGGACAGCGCCGTCGGCTGCTCGACTACCTGCGCACCAAGGACGGCCAGCGCTACAAGAAGCTGATCGACGGTCTCGGAATTCGCAAGTAGCCGTCGGGTTCAACACAAGGGGCGTCGGGAAACCGGCGCCCTTTGGCTGTACGGAGTCGCTGTCGCCGTTTTGTTTTCTGTCTGAAGGCGCCGTCATCCGAGGGCGACTGCGGTCAGGGATCAAAACGCTTTGGCGCTCCGCCACCTCGAATCACCAGGAGTGCCAAATGTTCGTGAAGAAAAGCGTGATGATCGGCGACCGTGAGTTGTCGATCGAGACCGGCCGCATGGCCAAGCAGGCCGACGGGTCGATCGTCCTCAAGTACGGCGACACGATGCTGCTCGCCACCATCGTCAGCGCGCGGGAGAAGAAGGACGTCGACTTCATGCCGCTGACGGTCGAGTACAAGGAGAACCTCTACGCGGCGGGCAAGATCCCCGGCAGCTTCTTCAAGCGCGAGGGCCGTCTGTCGGAGAAGGAGACGCTGACCTGCCGCATCGTCGACCGCAGCTGCCGCCCGCTGTTCCCCGAAGGGTACGGCTACGAGACCCAGCTGATCATCAACGTGATCAGCTTCGACGGCCAGAATGACCCCGACGTGCTCGCGCTCACCGCGGGCTCGGCCACCATCTGGGGCTCCGACGTCCCGTTCAACTTCCCGATCGCCGGCGTCCGCGTCGGCCGCATCGAGGGCAAGCTGGTCGTCAACCCGACGCTGAAGCAGCGCGAGGCCTCGGACATCGACATCGTCGTCGCCTGCAGCAAGGACGCGGTGGTGATGGTCGAAGGCGGCGCCGAGCAGGTCAACGAAGCCGACATGCTCAAGGCGCTCGAGTTCGCCCACGCGCAGTGCCAGCCGCTGATCGCGCTCCAGCACGAGATCCGCGCCGCGCTCGGCGTCAAGGTGCGCGAGTACGAGAAGATCCCCGGCCACGACGAGGCGCTCAAGGCGAAGGTCAAGGCCGCCAGCTGGGAAGGGATCAAGGCCGGCTACGCGATCGCCGTGAAGCACGAGCGGTACGGCTCGCTGAGCAAGACGAAGAAGGAGATGATCGCCAAGCTCAAGGCCGAGCTGGCCGCCGAGTTCACCGCCACCACCGAGAAGGCGGCGAAGGCGATCTACGAGGACCTCAAGTACGACTACATGCGCGACATCACCGTCAAGGGCGGCCGCATCGGCGCCCGGAAGCACGACGAGGTTCGCCAGATCACCTGCGAGATGCAGCCGCTGCCCCGCACCCACGGCAGCTCGCTGTTCACCCGCGGCGAGACCCAGGCGCTGGTCACCGTCACCCTCGGCACCCGCGACGACGAGCAGCGCATGGAGCAGCTGAACGGAATGTTCTTCCGCAAGTTCATGCTCCACTACAACTTCCCCCCGTTCTCGGTGAACGAGACCAAGCCGCTGCGTGGCCCCGGCCGCCGCGAGATCGGCCACGGCGCGCTCGCGGAGCGGGCGCTGAAGGGAATGCTGCCCAGCTCGGAGAAGTTCCCGTACACGATCCGGATCGTCTCGGACATCCTCGAGTCCAACGGCAGCAGCTCGATGGCCTCGGTCTGCGGCGGCACGCTGGCGCTGATGGACGCGGGCGTCCCGATCAAGGAACCGGTCGCCGGCATCGCGATGGGCCTGGTGAAGGAAGGCGACCAGATCGCCATCCTCTCCGACATCCTCGGTGACGAGGATCACCTCGGCGACATGGACTTCAAGGTCTGCGGCACCAAGAACGGCATCACCTCGGTGCAGATGGACATCAAGATCGCCGGCCTGACGATGGCGATCATGGCGCGTGCGATGGAACAGGCCCGCCTCGGCCGGCTCCACATCCTCGGCAAGATGCTCGAGGCGATGCCGGCGGCCCGCAAGGAGATCAGCCAGTACGCGCCGCGGATCACCAGCATCATGATCCGCCAGGAGTTCATCAAGAACGTCATCGGCCCGGGCGGGAAGGTGATCAAGGACATCATCGCCAAGACGGGTTGCTCGGTGAACATCGACGACAGCGGCAAGGTCGACATCGCCAGCTCCGACAGCGAGGCGGTGAAGCAGGCGGTGGCGATGGTGCAGGCGCTCACCCGCGAGGCGGAGGTCGGCAAGATCTACCTCGGCACCGTGCGGAAGATCGCCGAGTTCGGCGCCTTCGTGGAGATCTTCCCCGGCACCGACGGCCTGATTCACATCAGCGAGCTGTCGGACAAGCGGGTCAAGGCGGTCACCGACATCGTCAAGGAAGGCGACGAGGTGATGGTCAAGGTGATCAGCATCGACAAGGCCGGCAAGATCCGCCTCTCGCGCAAGGAAGCGCTGGCGGAGCGCGCAGCGGCCTCGGCGGCCGAGACCCCGGCGGCGGCGGCGGCGCAGAGCCCGTCGGCCAAGGCCTGAGCCGTCGTTCACTCTTGAGTTGAGTTCGCGGGCCGGAGGGGTGACCTTCCGGCCCGTCTTTTTGTCCCCGAGGCTTCGTGCCGTTCTCCGTTCTCCTCACCCTCGACCCGGCCAGCGACTCGGCGATCGCCGAGCTCGCGATCGATCTGCTCGGGCCCGCCAACGTCGGCGCCGGCATCGTCTGGACCCGGCCGCACGTCAGCCTGTGCATCTGTGAGTCGCTCGACGTCGAGGCGTTTCTGCCCGAGCTGCGCGCGATCGCCGCGGGCCACGCGCCGATGCGGTTCTCGCTCGCCAGCCTCGGCTTCTTTCCCGGCGCCAAGCGGGTCGTCTTCCTCGCTCCGCTGGTGACCCAGGCGCTGCTCGACCTTCATCGCGCGGTCGACGAACGCTTCGCCCGCCGCGGCGTCCGGGTGGACGGCAACTACCGGCCGCCGAAGTGGATGCCCCACTGCACGCTCGCGATGGGCCTGAGCTCGGAGCAGCTGCGGCCCGCGCTCGACGCCTACGCCCGGCTCTCGGTGCCGCTCGAGGGCCGGTTTGAGCAGCTCGAGCTCGTCGAGTTCGAGCCGGTGCGGCTGAGGGAGAAGCTGCCGCTGGGCGGCTGACTACAGCCCGGCGCCGTCGGGCTCGAAGAAGCTGTTGGGCAGGGTGCGAGCGGTGACCTCGGAGAACGCGTAGGTCTCGAGCAGCGTCCCCTTGGCGTCGAACCCCTCGACGCTCGCGGGCAGCCCGTTGCCCAGGTCGGTGCAGATCCGCGACGTCGCCGAGTCGAAGCCCTTGCCGCCGTTGGGTGAGGTCCACAGCGAGCAGAAGTGCCCCTGCGCGTTCCAGCCTTCGTGCTTCACGCCGAAACCACCCAGCGGCGCCGCCTTCTGAAAGTCGTGGAGGAACCGGGCGAGGAGGTTGCCGAAGCCGGCCTCGCCGATGGTGTGGTTCGAGTCCTTCTTCGCCAGGCCGCTGTCGACCTCAATCCAGAGGGCGCCGAAGATCGAGAGGAAGCCCGCCTCGCGGACCCGGAACTGGGTCTTGCGCACCGCCGGGTTGAACAGGAGCTTCCGGCCCGCCCCCGGCCCCTTGAGGTACTCCAGCCGCACCGCAAAGGGGGCCTCCCGCACCGTCGCGATGATCTCCTGCGGCGGCACCAGCTCGCCCTTCACCCGTTCCTGCTTCTTCATCCGGTAGGAGTAGGTGCCGAGCGCCGCCACCGCCGCCTGGCCCTGCTCAATCAGCCGGTCGACCGGCGTGTCCCGCATCGTCTGTTCCAGCTGCTCGTGGGTGGCGGTCGCGACGGCTGCCTTGCGATCCTCGTCGGCGAGCACCTGTTCCAGCGGAGCGGCGAGCAACGTCAGGCTGAGGGCGATCGAGAGCACGGGCGCACATGGTGGCCGAAGGGGGGCCGCTGATCCAGCGGCTCAGGCGCTGGCCGACGGCACCGACGGGAGCAAGAGGCGGATCACCGTGCCCTTGCCGACCTCGCTCTCGACGGCGATCTCTCCACCGAGGCTGGCGACGATCCCGTGGCAGATGGGCAGCCCCAGCCCCTTGGCCTTGCCGATCGGCCGGGTGGTGAAGAACGGCTCGAAGACCCGGTCGCGGACCTCGGGCGTCATCCCCGCGCCGTTGTCCTCGACCTCGATGATCACCCGGCCATCGATCGCCAGGCGGGTGGAGATCCGCACCTGGCCCTGCTCGCCGGCGTCCTCGGTGAGCGCCTGGCCGGCATTGACCAGCACGTTGAGCAGCACTTGAACCAGCCCGTCTTCGCTCGCCAGCACCCGCGGCACGTCGCGCAGCTCGAGCACCATCACCCCGTGGTTCTTCAGCTCGCCCTCGGCGATCTTCACCGACCGGCGAATCGCATGCCCGACGTCGACCGCCATCGGCAAGGCATCATGCGCGCCGGAGAAGGCGCGGATCCCGCTGACGATCTGCTTGATCCGCGCGGCGGCGAGCGACGCCTCGTCCCGCAGCTCGAACACCTCGCTGGGCGGGCCCGAGTCGAGCGCTTCCTTGAGGCAGTCGAGGTTGGCGATCACCACGCTCAAGGGGTTGTTCAGCTCGTGGGCGATTCCCGCCGAGAGCGTGCCCATCGCCTGAAGCTTCTCCACGGTGCGCAACTGGTTCCGAGCGCTTGAAAGGCGCGTCTCCGCGTCCTTGCGGGCAGTGACGTCGCGGCTGAAGAGGGTGAGGCCCAGCGCCCGGCCATCGGAGCCGAGCACCGGGTCGAGGTTGTGCTCGAGGCAACAGCGGCCGACCACCGTCTGCAGCTCATCCTCGAAGGCCAGCGCGCCACCGGCGAGCGCTTGAGCGATTCGTTCGCGCCAGATTGGCTCACGCCCCGGGAGCAGTGCCTCGAAGCAGGAGTCGCCCGACTCGATCGTGCGGTTGAAGTGGTGGGCGATGAAGGTGCGCATCGCCACGTTGGCGCGAACGATCTGGAGGTCGAGATCCAGCAGCAGGACCATGTCGCGGCTGTTGTCGATCAGGCTCAGCAGGTTGGCTTCGCTCTTCTGGAGCGTGGCGTGTGCCGCCGCGAGCGCGACATCGGCATGCCCCGGCGAGCTGCCGTGGACCCAGCCGATCACCGCGAGGGCAGCCAGGTCGACCGCCGCGCGGCGAACCAGCCACAGCGCCAGCAGTTGGATCGCGAAGATCGAGGCCACCAGGGTCAACCCAAGGTTGGGTGCGTG
>JAYVRT010000515.1:0-1709 GCA_043776025.1 Archangiaceae bacterium
TGTACGGGCTCACCGAATGCAAGCGCTGCTCGTCGCTGCCGCCCGAGGACCTGCTGAGAAAGCCGGGGAGCGTCGGGCTGCCGATGCCCAACTGTGAGCTGTGGTTGGTGGGAGAGGACGGCGCGCGGATCACCGAGCCGAACCTGCCGGGCGAGCTGGTGATGCGGGGGGCGACGGTGATGCGCGGCTACTGGGAGAAGCCGGAGGCGACCGCCGATCGCTTGAGGCCGGGGCCGCTGCCGGGAGAGGTGGTCTTCTACACCGGAGATCTCTGCCGCTTCGACGCCGACGGCTACCTCTACTTCGTCTCGCGAATGGACGACGTGATCAAGTCGCGGGGAGAGAAGGTCGCGCCGCGCGAGGTGGAGACCGCCCTGATGAACGTGGCGGGGGTGAAGGAGGCGGCGGTGATCGGCGTCCCTGACGAAATCCTCGGCCAGGCGATCAAGGCGTTCGTGGTGCTCGAGCAGGGGGCGGCGTTCACCGAGAAGGAGCTGCAGAAAGAGGTCCAGAAGCGGCTGGAGACGTTCCTCGTCCCGAAGCAGATCGTCTTCGTGCCGGAGCTGCCGAAGACGGACACCGGGAAGATCAAGAAGACGGACTTGCGCTGAGCCAAGGCGCACCCCCTAATAGGAGCCCCATGAGCCCCCAGGAAAAGGTTCGCCACTTCGTCACCACCAACTTCTACCTCGCGGATCCTTCGTCGCTCAAAGACGACCAGTCGCTGCTCGACGCGGGCATCGTCGACTCCACCGGAGTGCTGGAGATCGTGCAGTTCCTCGAGACCGACTTCGGGATCAAGGTGGCGGACGCGGAGATCGTCCCCGAGAACGTCGACTCGATCGCCCGGATCACCGCCTACATCGCGAAGAAGAAGCCCTAAATCCTGGTTGAAAGCTGAAAAGGCGTGGGAGTAAGCAGCCCGTTTCCCGCCAGGGACCCCATGTTTTTGCACGCGCTCGGTCATTTCCATCCCGCCAACGTCATCGACAACGACTTCCTCGAGTCGTTGGAGATCGAGACCAACGATCAGTGGATCGTGGAGCGGGTGGGGATCCGCACCCGGCACACGGTGCTGCCGCTGGACTACATCCGCCAGACGAAGAACAAGGACCCGCGGGCGGCGATCGAGGCGGCGACGCTGAGCAACGCCCAGACGGGAAGCCGCGCCGCCCAGATGGCCCTGACGCGAGCGGGCCTGAAGCCTTCCGACATCGGGATGGTGCTCGCCGGCGGCTGCTCGCCCGATGAGTGCATTCCTTCCGAAGCGGCGCGGGTCTCGGAGTTGATGAACATCGACGCCCCGAGCCTCGACATCAGCGCCGCCTGCTCCAGCTTCTGCGCCCAGCTGTACTTCCTCGAGGCGATGCGGCCCGAGCGGCTGCCGGACTACGTGCTCGTGGTGAACTCGGAGAACTCGACCCGGGTGGTGGACTACTCGGATCGCAACAGCTGCGTGCTCTGGGGTGACGCCTCGTCGGCGGCGGTGCTCTCACCGCGAATCCCGGGCCGCTGGAAGATCACCCAGACGCTGCTGCGGGGCGACCCGTCGGGCGCGGACAAGGTGAAGGTGCCGCGCTTCGGCCACTTCACCCAGCAGGGCGCGGCGGTGCAGAGCTTCGCGATCAAGCGCGGGGGCGAGACCTACGAGGAGCTCGAGCGGCGCTTCGTCGAGGCCGGCGGCAACCGCGACCAGCTCACCTTCATCG
>JAYVRT010000516.1:0-5443 GCA_043776025.1 Archangiaceae bacterium
TCACCGCCTGCACCCGGTCCTCCGCGTCGAGCCGGTACCCTTCGGCGTGGATCTTCTCCTTCAGCCAGTTTCGCAGGACAAGCAGCTCGCCGCGCCCGATCGCCGCCTCGAGCCCCGGCACCTGCTTCTTCGCGCAGGCGTAGAGCGACGCCGAGTAGAGGTTGCCCAGCGCGTAGGTCGGGAAGTAGCCGAGCTCGCCCCAGGCCCAGTGGATGTCCTGAAGCACGCCCTGCACCGGCGTCGTCGGCACCAGCCCGAGCAGACCCTTCGTCTTCTCGTTCCACGCCGCCTCGAGCTCCTTCACCTGGAGATCGCCGCGCAGCATCGCGACCTCGAGCTCGTAGCGCAGGACGATGTGGAGGTTGTAGGTGACCTCGTCCGCCTCGACGCGGATGAAGCTCTTCTCGACGATGTTCACCGAGGCGAGGAAGTCCTGCAGCGCCACCGTGCCCAGCTGCGTCGGGAAATACTGCTGCAGCCGCGGATAGAAGTGGGCCCAGAAGGGCCGGCTGCGCCCGACGACGTTCTCCCACAGGCGCGACTGCGACTCGTGGATCCCCATCGACGGCGCCGCGGCGAGCGGGGTGCGGAAGTGCTCCGGCTTGAAGCCCTGCTCGTACAGCCCGTGTCCGCCTTCGTGAATCGTCCCGAACAGCGCCGGCAGCGGCGTGTCGTCGTTGAACCGGGTGGTCAGCCGGACGTCGGTCGCGTGGGTTCCGCCGGTGAACGGGTGCACGCTCTTGTCCTGGCGGCCCGCTTCGAGATCGAACCCCATCGCCTGCAGCAGCTCGACGGTGAACTTCCACTGGGCGTCGACGGGGAAGGTTTTTCCCGCGAAGACGCTCTTCGGCGGCGGGCGCGCGCACAGCTTCTCCACCAGCGGCACCAGTTTTTCCTTCAGCTGGGTCAACACCGGGGTGAGCCGCTTCACCCGCATTCCCGGCTCGTACCCCTCGAGCAGGGCGTCGTAGCGCTCTTCGGTGGCGGAGAAGCCGTAGACATCGGCCTGCTCCCGGCGCAGGGCGAGCAGCTTCTCCAGCCCGGGCCGAAACAGCTGGAAGTCCTTCGCCTCGCGCGCCTGGCGCCAGCCGGCGAGCGCCACCGACTGCGCCTCGGCAAGCTCCTTCACCAGCCGGGCCGGCACCTTCACCGCGCGGTCGCGCTCCTGCCCCAGCACCCGCACCATCGCTGCCTCATCGCCCGGCGCCGGCTTGACCTTGCCGAGCAGGTCGCCCAGGCGGGGGTCGACCAGCCGCTCGTGGTACAGCCCCTGGAGCGTCGCCAGCTGCGAAGCGCGGGCCTCATGGGCCTTCGCCGGCATGTAGGTCTCCTGGTCCCAGGTGCAGAGCCCGATCACCCCGGCCAGATCTTTCAGCTCCTGCATTCGCGACAGCAACGTCGAGAAGGTGGCGTCCATCGGGGCTCTGTAGCAGACAGGCCGCACATGGCGAACCTGCTCCGTTTCTTCATGACCCGGGATGATGAGTTGGCGTTCCTGCGCTACCTCGAGCGGCACGTGATCAAGGTGTACCCGCGGCGGGTTCCGCCCGATTGGAAGGAATTTCGGGCCAACAGCGCTGTCTACGATCAGCTCCCGGAGGAGGACGTCTATCTGGCTGCCACCGACATCGGCCCGGTCACCGTGGACAAGGTGAAGCGCGGCCCGGACAAGGGCTCCTGGCGGGTGCAGGAGGTCGGCTCGCCGGTGATCTTCTGGGAGCGCAGCCGGCTCAACGAGGACGAAGAGCTGCTCTCGGGCCAGCTGTGGGCGGAGCTCGACGTCACCCAGCAGACCGGGCGGCGCAGCCCCGCGCCGGAGAAGTTCCGCACGCTGTGGAACGACATGGAGCACTGGATCAAGAAGGCCTTCCGCCACGGCGACCCGAAGGAGTTCTGGGTTGGCGCCCATGCCGCGCGGGCGAAGAAAGAATCGGGGCTGGTGTTGCGTGACAACGTGCGGCACGGCGGTACCGTCGAAGTCCACAAGTAGAGGGGAACCATGTCCTGGCTCGATACGCTCGAGGCGATGCGCAACAAAGACTTCGGCTCGCTGGAGCCAAAGAAGCGTGACCAGGCGGCGCGCGACGTCGTCAATACCTGCAGCTACGCCTGCGCGGTGGTGGCGGTCTCGCCGATTCCGTTCTCCGACGTGGTGCTGATGCTGCCGATCCAGACGGCGATGGTGATGACCATCGGCCACGTCTACGGGCGGAAAATCACCAAGGCCGAGGCCACCGACCTGCTGCTCGAGGTCGGCGCCACCGCGGGGATCGGGATGCTCGCCCGCCAGGGGATCAAGGCGCTGATCCCCGTCTTCGGGCCGCTGCTCACCATCGCCCCGGCGTTCGCTGCCAACTGGGCGATCGGCCGGGTGGCGATGGAGTACTTCAAGAACCCCGGCCAGGTCAGCGGCGAGCACCTCAAGGAGGTCTACGAGCGGGCCAAGGCCGAAGGCAGCTCCCTGTTCTCCAAGGCGAGCTTCGACAAGTTCCGCAGCAAAGGCGACGTGAAGGGCGCGGCGAAGAAGGCCCCGGCGGCGAAGAAGCCCCCGGTGGCGAAGAAGGCCCCGGTGGCGAAGGCGGCTCCGAAGTCGAAGGTGGCCAGGGTGGTGGAAGACGACTTCGCCGCCCGGCTCAAGGGCCACCCGAAGGTGGTCAAGGCGATCGGCGCGAAGATCCACCTCGACATCACCGGTGAGGGCGGCGGCCAGTGGACGGTGGACTGCAAGAAGTCGTCGGACTGGATCTCCCCGGAGCTGGTGGGCGAGCCGAAGCTCAAGCTCTCGGCGTCGGTGGAGAGCTTCCTTGGGCTGATCGCCGGCACCACCAACGCCCAGGTCGCGGTGCTCTCCGGCGCTCTGGTGCTCGAGCCGATGGATCTCGAGCTGGCGCAGGAGCTGGGCAAGCTGTTCGGCTGAGCCTGCCGGCTACTGGCCGGTCAGCCGTCGCGTCAGCTCGGCGGCGACCGCACACCCGGCGTTGGTGCCGAGATCACACGCGGCCTTCGCATCGGCGATCGCCTCGGCCGGATGGCCGGAGAGCCACTGCGCCCCGCTGCGCTCGACGAGCGCCCGGCCGTGGTTGGGGTTGTCCTTGAGGAACTGGGTCCACATCGCCACCACGTCGCCCGCGCGGCGCTGCTTGAAGAGCCAGTGATCGAGGAGGCGATGGCTGCGGAAGTCGTGGGGAGCCGCCACCGCGTTCGCCGTGAGCTCGTCGACGCCGGCGTCACCGACCGCGAGGTCCGCGACCCACATCCCCCACTGCCGCACCGACTTCTGATCCGAGGCCAGCTCTTGTGCCAGCTCGACGACGCGCTCCGCGTCACTGACGCGCCGGGCCTTGTAGAGCTGGTCGAGGGTGTACGTCAGGCCTTGAACGACGTCGGGCCACAGGCGCTTGGCCTCGGGGTTGTTCGGATCCACCCGGAGCAGGAAAAGCAGGTCCCGGCCGGCCTCTTCGTACCCGTGGCGCGTGAGCTGGAGGCGAATTCGATCGACGCGGACCTGGCGATTGCTCGGACGCAGCTCGAGCGCCCGGTCAAAGTCGCGCAGGGCGTCGTCGTACTTTTCCTCCCACCAGGAGACCTTGCCACGCACCTCGAGGAAGTCCGGAGAGTCCCCGTTGGCCAGTGCCTCCTCGATCTTCTTCCGCGCCTCGACGAACTTCTTTGCGCTCAGCAGCAGCTCCGCCTGATCGAGCAGGGCATAGCCCGCGAGGAGCTTGAGGCGCGGATTCGCCCCGACGGGCGCGGCCTGGGCGAGGGCGGCCATCTGCTCATAGGTGCCGCCCCAGCGCGGGCGCAGCGCATAGATCTCCACCACGCGAACCCGGTAGCAGTTGGGACATTCCTCGATCGCGCGGTCATAGGTCTTGTCCCGCAGCGCGGCGTCTCCGCCGGTCGAGGCCGCGCGAATGAGCTCTCGCCGCGCAGCCATCAACGTCGGGCGCAGGGCGATCGCCCGCTCGAGATCCTTCGTCGCCTGCGCCAGCCACTGCGCCGTCTTCTCCTGCGCGTCGGGAGAAACGTCCTTCCACCACCCCTCGCCTCGAGCGGCCCAGGCCATGCTCACCGCCCAGGTCCCCCGCGCGAGCAGCCCCGCATACGACGAGTCCGCGGCGCCGGCCCACGCGTTGAGCAGCGGCTCCAGCTCGGGCTCGGCAGAGTCGAACGCGTCAGCGGCGTCGAGGATCAGGTCCTCGTTGCGGAAGTCCGTCTCGAAGTCCGTCTGCAGCTGCTCGAAGTAGGTGTCGAGGTCCTTGTACCGGTGGTGCAGCAGCAGCGACCGGAAGCCCGGCTGGTCCACCCGCTGAAGCGGCAAGCCGCTGGCGTCGCGGCCCGTGGCGCCAATCACCGGCAGCGACGTCGGAGGAGGAGCGGGCGCCACCGTCAGGGACGCGGGCTGCGAACTGACGGCGTTCGACGCTGGTTTCGGCCGCAGCAGCTGTACGGCCACCAGCGCCACGGCGACGACGAGCGCACCCATCAGCACTTTGCGGCGTCGGGTCATCCGCGCGGTTTAGCCCACAATCAGCCCATGCGAACGGTTCCGCGGAGCCTGCTCTAAGCGAATCGGCAGTTCGGCGACGATGGGTACCGGCGCACCCCGATTGTTTCCGCCTCATCCGCGAACAATTTAGGTAAACGCGTCTGATGCTCCGACTCTCGCTTCCCGCGCTCTGTTGCCTCTGCCTGACTCAGGCCGGCTGCAAGTTCTCGCCCCGCGCCGCCTCGGTGAATGCCCCGGGCGGGCCGCGCGTCAGCTGGGTGACGCTCGCCGACGGAGGGGTGATCAAGCTCGTCGGGCCGACCACCATCTCCTTCGAAGCGAACACCCCGCCCCGCCGTGGGATCATCTACGTCAGCAACACCGAGGACCTCGCGGGCCTCAACGCCGAAGCCGACGCGGTGATGGACTGGTATCGCCCCTTCGCCGAGCAGGACGGCGACAAGTGGATCGGCCTTCAGGCGGTCGTGCGGGGCGGCATCCGCCCGGGCGAGGCCAACGACTCGTACCGCAGCCCGTACGAGCGCGATGAGACCGGCGCCTGGCATTACGCCGGAAGCCGGCCCACCACCCGCCCTGCCTCGGCGGAGAAGTTGGTCCCGCCGCCGTCTCCCGACTTCACCCGTGACGCCGCCGCCGAGCAGGAGGCGGTCGCCAGCGCGCTGCGATCGCTGCAGACCGACGCTGGCGGCCCCACCCGCACGGTGCACTCGGTGCGCTCCATCGGCTCTCCCGACACTCGCCCCGCGGGCCCGTACATCGACATCGACTTCCTGATGGAACCGACGCCGGGAAAGGTGGTGGTGCAGACGGTGTCGATGGTCCGCAAGGACGGCAGCTGGGGCCGCGCCAAGCCCTGACGCCAGCGTCAGACGCCGGCGATCAAGCGCACGACGCTCACCTTCTCGGGGATTCCGAACTCGACGCTCTCGCTGA
>JAYVRT010000517.1:0-5437 GCA_043776025.1 Archangiaceae bacterium
TGGTTGAACAGCTCACGCACGTTTCCCTGCCAGGTGCCGTGCTTGAGCCGGTTGATGAACTCCGGGGTCTTCAGCGCCTTTCCTTCCTCGGCGGAGACGTGGTTCCGCTCGAGGAAGACGTCCACCAGCGCGGGGATGTCGTCGGCGTGGCGATGCAGCGGCGGCGCGGTCACCTTCAGCACCGCCAGCCGGTAGTACAGCTCGCTGCGAAAGCGCCCCTCGTTGACCCGCTGCCGCAGGTCGGCCCGGCTGGAGACGATCAGCCGCGCCCGCACCTGCACCACCGCCGAGGAGCCCGCGCGGCGCAGCTCGCCCCGCTCCAGCACCGGCACCAGCCGCCCCTGCAGCTCGGTGGACAGATCGCCCACCTCGTCGAGATAGATCGTCCCGTCCCCCGCCTCTTCGAACGCCGAGAGCCTTCGGGGGTTCGCCTGGCCCAACAGCGCCGCCTCGAGATCCGAGGCGGTGAGCGCGGCGCACTCGATGGGGATGAAGGGGCTCGCCGCCCGCGCGCTGGCGGCGTGAATCGCCTCCGCCGCCACCGACTTGCCCGTGCCCGTCTCCCCCTCGAGCAGCATCGGCCGGCTGGTCTCCGCGGCCCGCTCGAGCTGGGCGAAGAAGCCGCGCATCGCGGAGGTGTTGCCCAGCAGCGGCCCGAACGTCTGCGACTTCGACAGCGGCGTGCTGCTGACCTCGTTGAGCAGCTTGAAGCGCAGGGTGACGTTCGGCCCGAGCTTGATCGCCGAGCCGTCGCGCAGCATCGCCTCGCGCACCCGCAGCCCATCGACCTCGGTGCCGTTGGAAGAGCCCAGGTCCTTCAGCCACGCCCCGGTGAGATCCACGTTCACCTCGCAGTGAAACCGCGAGACGGTGTCGTCGCTCACCACCACCTCGTTGAGCGAGTGGGAGCCGATCTGGCAGTGCCCGTTGGAGATCAGAATCGGCGCCCCCACCGAGCCCCTCCCCACCCGCTGCAGCGCGAAGTGCTGCTGGGGCCGCTGCTCGGCGGAGTTGACCTTCAAGGTCGGGACGGTGCGGCGGGTGTTCGCGGTCATCGGGCGGATGGGGCGTACCCAATTGTGGACTCCCAGGCCACACCGGAGGCGGTTTGTGACTGCCCTGTCTACGAAACCGGGGTGGGACGGTGTGCGCAAGCCTCTGAACACGGCCGCCCGCCGGAGAAACGGGGCCTTCTCATCGGGCGAGAACTCCTTCAACGCCGCACTTTCCAAAGGGGTTCGTCATGTCCATCAAACTCAGCAGCCAGTCTCCGAAGCTCGCCGTCGTCACCCAGCCCACCGTCAAGCCGGCCCTCGTGCCCCAGGCTCCGGCCCGCTGCGAGACCGGCCCGGTCGATTCCTTTCACGCGCCGTCCAACGTCGGCAAGGCGCTCGGCGAGTTCCGCGCCGCCGCCCGCGACGACGCCAAGGCCAACCGCGAGGCCGCCGCCGGCCGATCTGACGTGAAGAAGGGCGTGGGGGAGATCAAGCAGGGCTTCGCCGACGAGGCGAAGTCGCGCCGCGAGGAGGCCGCTTCCCGCCGCGACGGGGCCAGGGGCCGGGCGGAGACGGCGCAGGGCCGCGCTGACGTGAACAAGGGCGTCGGGGAGATCAAGCAGGGGCTCGCCGACGAGGCGAAGTCGGTGCGCGAGGGCAAGCAGGGCCGCGCCGACCTGGCCAAGGGCGCCGCCGAGGAGCGCGCGAGCAGGGCCGACGCCGCCAAGGCGAACCGCGAGGCCGCGCAGGGCACCTCTGACATCCGCAAGGGCGTGGGGGAGATCAAGCAGGGCGTCGCCGACGAGGCGAAGTCGCGCCGCGAGGCCGCGGCGGGCAAGGCCGACCTGGCGCGGGCGGACCGCGAGGACGCGGCGGGCAACCGGGCCGACGCGGCGTCGAAGCGCGACCTGGCGCAGGGCGCGGCGGACATCGGCAAGGGCTCGACGGAGATCAAGCAGGGCCTGGCCGACGAGAAGGCGGCGCTCGACGCCGAGAAGGGGGCGCTGCAGACCGAGGCGAAGGCGCGCGGCGAGGAAGCGCAGGCCGCGGCCGATGAGATGAAGTCGCAGAAGGAAGCGCAGGACGCGGTGGGCTCGGTGATGGAGGGGATCGCCAAGCTCTTCAGCGGCGACCTCGAGGGGGCGATGGAGTCGTTCGGCAAGGCGGGGGAACAGTTCACCGCCGCGGCAGCGGACCACGACAAGTCGCTGGGCGAGGCGAGCCAGGCGAAGACCGACACCGAGGCGGCGAAGGCGGGCCACGCCGACGCGTCGAAGCTCCACGAGAAGGCGGCGGGCGAGCTCAAGGACGGCGTCGCCGACCTCACCAAGGGCCTGGGCGAGCTGGGCAAGGGAATCAGCGAGCACCAGGAGGCGGTGAAGGATCACGCCGCCGCCTCGAAGGACCGCGCGGCCGGCGGTGAGCTGCTCAAGCAGTCCGCGGCGGATCACGCCAAGGGCCAGGCGGAGATCAAGCAGGGCGTGAGCGACATCGGCAAGGGCTTCGGCGAGCTGCGCCAGAGCGCCGCCGACCGGGCGAAGTCGGCCGCCGAGCACAAGGCGGCGGTGAGCGACACCCTCAAGGGCTTCGGCGAGCTGCGCCAGAGCGCGGTCGATCACGCCAAGGGCCAGTCGGAGATCCGCCAGGGCGTCGGCGACGTCGTCAAGGGCTTCGGCGAGCTGCGCGCGGGCGCGGCGGACACCGCGAAGGCGGCGGCGGAGCACCAGGCCGCCGTCGCCGATCACCAGAAGGCGGGCCAGGAGATCCGCCAGGGCGTCGGCGACGTCGTCAAGGGCTTCGGGGAGCTCGCCGCGGCGGGCCGCGACCACGCCAAGGCCTCGGCGGAGCGGGCGGCCGGGCTGACCGACCTGCTGCTCCCGCGGATGATCCGCGGCTGAAGTTGCCTTCATCGAAGCAAAGGGGGGCGGCCGCATTGACGGGGGAGTCAATGCGGCCGCTGACGTTTTTGGGGGGGCACCTTGGGGTCCACCAAGGCCTGCGATGTCGCCTCCGGCATCTGCGGCGGCCCGGTGGCGATTGTCGACGCGGGGATGCCCGACGCGGGCGCGGTCGATGCGGGTACTCCGGTGGATGCGGGAAATCCGGTCGATGGCGGCTTCGATGGCGGCACCGCCCAGCCCGGTGGCGATTCCCGCGGTCGCGACGGCCCTTGGCCCCGACGTCACCGGCTGCGGCTGCGGAGCGATCGACGGGCCGCTGTGCGCGGGCGCGCTGGTGTTGCTGCTGGCGCGGCGGCGGTCGAACCGCCTCGCGCTCTAACCCCACCGCTCGATCGGTGGCTTTAAGCTTCGCTTACTCCAGGCCGCGCGCGGCGAGCTCGAAGTCATCCTCGCCGCGCAGGTGACCGACCTCGTGCAGCAGCGTCACCCGGATCTGCTCGATCAGCTCCTCTTTGGTCTTCACCGCTCGGGCGAGGTTCTTCCGGTAGATCGCCACCGAACGGCACGGCGGCGGCTTTCCCTTCACCGGGGGCTCGGGCGGATCGCAGGCCTCGGCCAGCGGCGGCCCGCGGAACAACCCGAGGATCGTCGGCGACAGCGGCGGATCTCCCGACGTCAGATCCTCGGCCCTCGGCAGGTCCTCCGCCTCGACGGGGACGCCGGTGAGATCCTTGCGCATGTCGGAAGGCAACCCGGCGATCGCCTTGTTCACCTCGGCCTGGAACTCGTCGACCGACAGCAGCACCGGCGGCGGGAAATCCTCGGGCGACTCTGCGTGCGCCTTGGAGAAGTGGGCGTCCGCTTCCTTCTGCTTTCCGTCGCGCTCGAGCAACAGCCCCAGGTGGTGGTGGGCGTGGGCGCGGCGCTCGGGGTCGTCGAGCTGCGAAGAGAACGCAGACCTCGCTTCGGCGAATCGGCACAGCTCGAAGAGCGCCACCGCCCGCTCGTAGCCCCCTTCCGGATCCTTCGGCTGCTTCTTCAGCACCCACTCCGCGCGGTCGAGCGCGTCGGCCGCCTGGCCGAGATCGTTGAACGCCATCGCCGAGAGCCGGCCGAACTGCACCGCGGTGTCGGTCTCGTTGGCGGTGCGGGCCGTCTCCAGCCCCCGCTCGGCGTAGAGCGAGCCGAGCTCGTCGTTCTCGCGGCTCGAGGGCAGCTTCACCGCGTAGAAGTGGGCGGCGCCGAGCAGCGCGTCGAGCGAGTCGGGGTCGAGCGCCAGCGCCCGGGCGTACGCCTGGCGCGCTTCTTCGTCCCGGCCGAGCGCGGCGAGCGCGTTCGCCCGCTCGGTGTGGGCGAGCACGTCGTTGGGGAACAGGGCGCTCGCCTGGGCCGCGCAGGAGAGCGCCAGCTCGTACTGCTGGTGGTCGGAGTAGTCGCGCGCCGCGTCCAGCGGCAGCTTCCCCTTCGCCTCGCAGACCGCCATCGGTACGTGGGGCGCGGTCACCGACGGCTCGGCGCGGGAAGCCGGCTTCACCGCCACCGGGGAGGGGGAGATCACCGCGACGGTCCCGGCATCGGCGACGACAGGCGGGGCCTCGCACACCACCACCGGGGTCTTGTTGCAGGCGGCCAGGGCGAGCACTCCGCCGGCCACCACCCACGAGCGCCTCACGCAGTCTTCTTTTCTTTTTCGAAGACCAGCTGCGGCGCTTCTCGCCTCATGATCACGCCCTCGGAGATCCGACACTCCTTGATCCCCTCGCGGTACGGCACGTCGTACATGATGTCGAGCATCGCATCTTCCATGATCGCCCGAAGGCCGCGCGCACCCGAGTGCCGCCGCATCGCTTCCTTCGCGATCGCGCGCAGCGCCTCTTTGGTGAAGGTCAGCTTCACCTTCTCCATCTCGAACATCTTCTGGTACTGCTTCACCAGCGCGTTCTTCGGGGTGCTGAGGATGGTGACGAGATCGTCCTCGCTCAAGTCGTTGAGGGTGGCGATCACCGGCAGGCGGCCGATGAACTCGGGGATCATCCCGAACTTCATCAGGTCCTCGGGCTCGACCAGCCGCAGCAGGTCCCCGACGCTGCGATCTTCGCGCTGGGCGAGCTTGGCGCCGAAGCCCAGGCCCTTCTCACCCACGCGCCGCTTGATCACTCCGTCGATGCCGTGGAAGGCGCCGCCGCAGATAAAGAGGATGTTGGTGGTGTCGACCTGAATGTATTCCTGCTGGTTGTACTTCTTGCCGCCGCGGGGGGTGACGTTGGCCCGGGTGCCCTCGACGATCTTCAGCAGCGCCTGCTGCACGCCCTCACCGCCGACGTCGCGGGTGACCGACGGCGAGTCGCCCTTGCGCGCGATCTTGTCGATCTCATCGATGTAGACGATGCCCCGGCCGGCCTTCTCGACGTCGTAGTCGGCGTTGTGGAGCAGGATCTGAATGATGTTCTCGACGTCCTCGCCCACATAGCCGGCCTCGGTGAGGCTGGTGGCGTCGGCGATCGTGAACGGGACGTTGAGGAAGCGCGCCAGCGACTGGGC
>JAYVRT010000518.1:0-5420 GCA_043776025.1 Archangiaceae bacterium
AGGGCGGCCCGGGAACGGGCGATCTCCGCCGCGAGCTTCTCCAGGCGGGCGCGCTCGGCCGCGAGGCTGCCCCGTTCGCTGACGTCCACCGCAGGCCGCTGCTTGCGCAGCTCTTCGCAGAGTGCGGCGGGGAGCAGCGAAGGGGCGGTGACCGTCGGGAGCTCGGCGGCCTTCGCGAGAGCAGGCGCCTCGGCGGGGGCCTTCGCCTTCTCCGCGGTCGCCTTCGGCTTCTCGGGCGGCGCCTTGACTGGCTCGGCGGCGCCCTTCGCGACAGGCGCGGTCGGCTTCTCCGTCTCTGGGCTGGGCGCCTTCACTGTGGCTGCCTTCTCGATCACCGCCTTCTCCGCCTCTGCGGGCGACTGCTTCTCCGCGGGCTCCTTCGCCACCGCGGCAGGTGAGTCCGGGCCGGGGATGTCCGGCGTCGCCTCGCTCGCCGGGGCGACTGCGAACAGCACCACGATGATCGCGCTAAGCATTCGAGGCACCTCCGACCGCGACGATGAGCTGCTTCAGCGAGTCGGTGAGCCCGAAGCGCTGCTCCGGTTCTTGCCGGAGGAAGGCGTTGAGCCCCTGGATGCAGCGCACCGCGTGATCCACGCGTGGGTTCGAGCCGCTGACGTACGCCCCGACCTCGATCAGATCCGCCGCTTCCCGGTATGCCGAGAGGATCTCGCGGGCCTTGCCGGCGAGCTCCCAGTGCGTGCGCGGGACGACATCGGTCATCACCCGGCTGACGCTCCCGAGCACGTCGAGCGCGGGGAAGTGCCCGGCCGACGCCAGCTTCCGCGAGAGCACCAGGTGCCCGTCGAGCGCCGCCCGCGCCGCGTCGGCGACCGGGTCGGTGAGGTCGTCGCCCTCTGCGAGCACAGTGTAGAGCGCGGTGATGCTCCCTGGGCCCGCGTCGTTGCCGGCGCGCTCGACCAGCTTGGGCAGCGCGGCGAAGACCGAAGGGGGATAGCCCTTGGACGTCGGCGGCTCCCCGGCCGCCAGGCCGATCTCCCGCTGCGCCATCGCGACGCGGGTGAGAGAGTCGATCAACAGCAGCACCTTCTTGCCCTGGGCGCGGAAGTACTCCGCCACCGCGGTGGCTGCCATCGCCGCCCGCACCCGGACCACCGGCGGCTCGTCCGCCGTCCCGACCACCACCACCGAACGGCGAAGCCCCTGCTCACCCAGGTCGCGCTCGACGAACTCCCGGACCTCGCGGCCACGCTCGCCCACCAGCCCGACGACGATCACGTCGGCGCTCGCGTGGCGGGCCACCATCCCCATCAGCACGCTCTTCCCGACGCCCGGGCCGGCCATCACTCCGACGCGCTGCCCTTCTCCCAGCGTCAGACAGGTGTCGATCGCGCGGATCCCCAGCGTCAGCGGGGCGGAGATCCGGCGCCGCGTCATCGGCGGCGGCGGGTGGGCGCGCAGCTGCGCCTTCCCCCTCAAGATCACAGACGGCCCCCCGTCGATCGGCCGGATGTTGGCGTCGACCACCCGCCCGAGCAGCGCCTCGCCGACGTTGATCGTCGCCGCGGTCTGGCGCGGCACCACCACGCAGCCCTCGCAGATGCCCTGCATCTCGCCGAAGGGCATCAGGAGCGCGGTCGAGCCGGAGAAGCCGACGACCTCCGCCGCCACCGACCGGTGATCGTCGATTCGCACTTCGCACGAAGTCCCGACCGCGACCCGCGGGAGTGTCGCCTCGATCACCAGGCCCGAGGCGCGCACCACCCGGCCCTCGACCGTCAACACCTGGCTCTGGTCGAGCACCCGCTTCATCCGCTCGAAGTCGTGGAGGCTCACGCGGCCTCCTCGGCGTTCAGCACCCGCGCCAACTCGGCGAGCCGGGTGGACAGTCGTCCGTCGACGCGGCCGAGCTCCGACTCGACGATGCAGTCGCCCGTCTCGAGCGTCGAGTCCGGCAACAGCTCGACCTGGGCGACCGTGAGGCCGAGGTCGGGGGCGCCTTCGGGCGTCTGGATTCGCGCGAGGTCGCCGGGGTTCAAGCGAATCGTCACCTTCCGCGCCTCGCCCAGCCGCTGCACCGCCGAGCGGATCAGGCCGAAGAGCGGCGCCGGGCTGGTGGTCAGCTCGGTCTCGAGGATTCGGCGCGCCACCTGGAAGCCGATCTCGAGCGCGTCGGATCGTGTCTGCTCTGCCAGCCGGCTCGAGTACTGCCGCAGGTGCTCGATCGCCGACTTCAGCCGGGAGTCATCCGCAGCCGCCGGCGCAGGCGCCGACGGGCTGGGCGGCGGCGGGGTCGCAGTGGCCTGCGGTGCCGACGTAATCGGCGAGCCCCGGTGGACCGCGGTCGCGCCCTGGCTCTCGGCGCGGGTGCGGTTGAACCCCGCCGAGGTGACGCTGCGTTCGGAAGGGACTTCCGAGAGAAACCGAGGGGTGCGCAGCGGAGGAGTAGGAGCCATGGCGTTAGAGCATCTTGTCGTTGGCGCGGACGATGGTGATGGTGCCCTTGTCGGCGAGCGCGATCGCCGCCTTGGCGATCACCGCTTGCGCTTCCTCGACGATCGAGAGCCGCACCGGGCCCATCGCCGCGAGATCGTCGGACAACATCTGCGAGGCCCGGGAAGACATGCAGCGCAGGAACTTGTCCTTGAGCGCCGTCGTCGCACCCTTGAGCGCCAGGGGCAGCTGCGACGAGTCGAGCTCCTTCATCAGCGCCTGGAGGTCGCGATCAGTGAGGCGGTTCAGGTCTTCGAAGGTGAAGAGCTTGGCTCGCAGGTCCGCCGCCAGCGCCGGGTCGTCGGTCTCGATCGACGCCAGCACCTCGGTCTGTTGCTCCAGGCTGGCCCGGCGCAGCATCTCCAGCGCCGCTCCCTTGCCGTCGACCTTCCGCATCCCGCCGGCGATCACCGCCTGAAGTTCCTGGGAGAGCGCCTGGCGGACCTCGCGCAGCACTTCGGGGGCCACCGACTCGACGCTCGCCATCCGCCGGATGATCGGGGCGCGGGTCGCCTCGGGCAGCAGCGCCACCACCGCCGCGGCCTTCTCCACCGAGAGCGCGCTCAGCACCAGCGCGACCGTCTGGGATTGCTCCCGCGCCAACACCATCGCCAGCGACTCCGCGTCGGCGTCGGCGATCGTCCCCAGCGCCTCGTCCGGGGGCGGCGGAGCGGCGACGCCGTCGAAGGCGCGGCGCGCCATCTCGGGCCCCAGCGCGCCCATCGCCACCTCGCGCAGCACCTCGTCGCTCGCCGCCGCGTCTCCGCCCACCCTTTCCATCGAATCGACGAACCACTTGAGCGCGTCGGTCACCGGCGCGCCGGGCGTCTTGCGCAGCTCGCGTGCGCCGGCGGCAATCTTCCGCACCGCGCCCTCGCCGAGGATCTTGAAGATCTCCGTCGCCACCTCGGGCCCCAGGCCCAGCAGCAGCGCCGCGGCGCGTTGGGCGCCCTGTCCCGTCGATCCGTCAGCCACGGCTTGCCTCCTTGGACTCGGTGTCGTCACTGATCCACGCGCGCAGCAGGTGGGCGGCGCGGCCCGGGTCGGAGAGCGCCAGGGTGCGGGCGCGCTCCCGCAGGCCCAGCGCGGGGTCGGGCAGCGCCTTCGCCGAGGCGCCCGCCGCCGGCACCAGGGGGCTGCCGACCGTTGCCGCCGCCTCGATCTGGGCCACCTTCATTCCCGGCTGCAGCACCATTTCCGGCTGCTTCGAACCGCTGCGGCGCAGCGCGAAGAAGAGGACCGCCGCGAGCAGCAGCGCACCCACGGCCACCGCGGCATACAGGGTGAGCTTCGGCGTCTCGACCGCCGCCGCGGCCACCGGGGCGTCCTCGCCGGCGTGGGCGAACACCGAGCTCGAGATGTCGAGCTGATCGCCGCGCTGGGTCTCGAAGCCGACCGCCCGGCGCGCGAGCTCGCCCAGCCGGGTGACCTCGGCGTCCGCTCGCGGCTTGCCGTCCTTGCCATCGAGCAGCACCGCCGCCGAGAGCCGCACCAGCCGGGGCGAGCGCGCCACCGAGCGGGTCGTGGTCTTGCTCACCTCGAAGGTCCGGGTCTCTTCCTGCGAGGTCGACGCGCCCTTGCTCCCGCCTCCGGTGGCGCCGGCCGCCGGCGCCAGCGGTTGGTTCGCCGCCGCGCCCGCGACGTTGGCGGCGCGCGTCGAGTCCTGGCTCTGGTTGCCAGACGAGGTGTGCTCGGTCTTGAGCGCCGTCGCGTCGGGGTCGAAGACGTCGCTCACCGTGTTGACCTCGGTGGCGTCGATCACCGCGCTCACCCGCGCCACCACCTGGCCGACGCCGACCACCGGCTCGAGCATCCCGATCACCCGCTGCTCGAGATCGCGCTCGAGCTTTCGCCCGTAACCGGCGGTGTCCTCTCCCCACGCATCTTCGGAGGAGAGCACCGCGCCCTGGCCGTCGACGATCGTCACCGCGCTCGGCTGCAGCGAGGGCACCGCCGAGGCGATCAGGTGTTTGACCCCAGCCAGCTCGCGCTCTCCGAGGCGGTGCCCGGGCTGAAGGTTGAGCACCACCGCGGCGGTCGCGACCCGCTTCTCGTCCCGAAACAGCCCGCGCTCGGGCAGCGTCAGGTGGACCCGCGCCGAACGGACGCCGTTGAGCCGGCTCACCGTGCGCGCCAGCTCTCCCTCGGTGGCCCGCCGCAGGTTCACCTGCTGGGTGAACTCGGAGACGCCGAGATCCCCGCGGTCGAACAGCTCGAAGCCGGTGCCGCCCGCGTGGGGCAACCCGGCGGTCGCCAGCAGCAGCCGCGCCTCATAGACCCGGTTCGCCGGCACCGCGAGCGCGGTCCCGCCTGCCTCCAGCCGGTAGGGGATCTGCGAGCCCTTGAGCACCGCGCCCGCCTCGCTCCCGTCTTCGCCGGCGAGGTTGGTGAAGGCGTACTGGTAGCTGTCCCCCGCCGCGGTGGTGCTGACCAGCGCGGCGAGCCCGACCAACACCCCCACCGCCCCGAAGCCCAGCAGCCGGGTGCGCAGCGGGGCCGCGAGGAACTTTCGCGGCAGCTGGGTCAGTTGGTTGAGCAGGGTTTCCATCAGGGGTCTCCGGCGCTCAGACGCTCATCCGCATCACTTCGTGGTACGCGTCCACCAGCTTGTTGCGGACCTTCATCGCGACCCGCATCGCGACGTCCGCCTTCTCCAGCGCCAGCGCCGTCTCGTGCAGGTTGCCCGCGCCGTTCGCCAGTGCGTCCGACTGCCGGTCCGCTGCCACCTGGAGCTTGTCCACCGCGCCCATCGCCTCGCCCAGCTGCGCGCCAAACGAGCCGCCCTGGGGCCGCTCCGGCTGCACCCCGGTGCGGGGCCCTTCGACGAAGCCGCCAATCTTGAGGTCGCTCATGGTGGGTTACCTCGCGATGTCCAGCGCGCGCGCTGCCATCGTCTTCAGGGTCTCCACTGCGGTCGCGTTCGCCTCGTAGGCCTTCGAGGCCGACATCAGGTTCACCACCTCGTG
>JAYVRT010000519.1:0-1700 GCA_043776025.1 Archangiaceae bacterium
AGCCCGCGGCCAAGACGGTACCGGGCGCGACGCCGGCCCCTGCGCCTGCTCCGGCCAAGGCCGCCCCCAAGGGCGGCGGCGACGAGCCGTCGGACGGGCTCTAAGGAACATCGGCCGCATCCGAGACGTCCGTTCTCGACGCACGAGAAAGACCTCGGCGCTGTAATCAGTTATCCGACATCAAAACGATGCGCCGACGTCCCTTAGTTGGCGGAAGGGTGGGGAGTGGTAGCATCGGCAGCCGCAAAGGGGCTTGGAGAGAGTTGACATGAAGAAGCTGATTTTTCTCACCGTGCTCGCGCTCAACTCACTGAGCTTCGCCCAGGACAAAAAGGGCGGAGACGGAAACGTCGTCTACAAAAAGACCACCGAGTACTCGTTCGAAGACGACACCATCGAGGGCGATCTCACCAAGCCGGACGGTGAGTATGTCGAAGCCCGCAAGAAGGTGAAGCACTCGAACCTGATCAAGATCCGGGAAGAGTTCAAAGACAAGGTGATGCAGTCCGTCGGCGAGCTCTAAAGAAAACCGCTGAAATTTCAGGCGGAACCCGTTTCATCGCGTGGTGTCGAAGCTTGAAGGAGGTAGCTCGTGGCCGTCCCACTCACGCTGAGAGTCTTCAAGGGTGACCAGCAGGTCACCTCGAAGGACTACGACCGAGACATCATCAAGATCGGCCGGCTTTCATCCGCCCATCTGTGCCTCGACGACGAGAAGGTCTCCCGCATCCACTCGGTGATCGAGGTCGGCCCCGACGGCACCCTGTCGATCATCGACATGGGCAGCGTCGAAGGTACCTTCGTCAACGGCAAGCGGGTCAACAAGGGCACCCTGGCGTTCGGCGACGAGATCAAGGTCGGCGGCACCACGATCAAGGTCGAGAAGGCCGCCGGCGCGGCTTCCATCGCCCCGGCGATCGCCCCGGTCGACGGCAGCGCCGAGGCACCGGCCGTGGCCGTGGTCGCCGCCGAGCCAGCGCGCGACGTCGCGGTCACCCAGCAGGTCCCCACCACCGCTCCCGTCTCCGAGCCCGCTCCGGCCCACGCCGAACAGCCCGCCCCCGTCGCGGTCGTCAACGAGGCCACCGGGGCGCAGACCCGCGCCCGCCCCCGCGGCCGCAAGGGCTCGGGTCCGCTCGGCCTCGAGCTGCGCTTCATGTGGGGCGATCAGATGGTCGCCAGCCACTTCATCCACCCCGGCACCGAGACCAAGTACACCGTCGGCAGCGCTCCGGGCGTGCACTTCCCGATGGGCGACGGCAAGCTCGGCGCTCCTTCCTTCGTCGTGCTGCGCGCCGACAAGCAGGGGATGACTGTTCGCTTCGCCTCGAAGATGAAGGGCGAGCTGCACCGCAAGCAGGGCGATGAGGTGCTCACGCTCTCCGACGCCAAGGCCAAGGGAATCGCGGTCTCTGACGGCGATGGCTTCGGGATCACGCTGCAGAGCGACGACTTCGCCTGGATTGATCTCGGCGGCGTCGTGGTCGAGGTCTTCTTCCAGCCGGTGCCGAAGGCGGTCTTCGTCCCGTTCGGGGACTCGATCGACTTCACCGCGCTCAACATCTTCCTCCTGATGTTCTTCCTCGGCGCGCTGTTCGTGATCACCGCGCTCAACCGGGAGCTCGAGGGCGACGATCTCGGCGACGATCTCAACGGCAACCAGGCGCGCATCGCCAAGCTGCTGATCAAGCCGCCCGACG
>JAYVRT010000520.1:0-1698 GCA_043776025.1 Archangiaceae bacterium
GCTGGCTACCGGCGCGACTTGCCGAGAAGCCGCAGCTCGCGCAAGGCCTCGGTGCAGTCGGGGTTGACCTGGATCGCCTTCTCGAACTGCTTCTCGGCCTTGTCGGGCCGGCCGGTCGCCTTGTGGATGTAGCCAAGGAACAGGTACCCCTTGACCATCTTGGGGTTGAGGTTCACCGACTGCTCAATCGAGCGGATCGCGTCGTCGGCGCGGTTGGGGTCGGCCTGGAACACGGCCCAGCCTTCCCACGCGTGGAATTCGCCTTCATCGGGGTAGAGCGCGATCGCCTCGCGGAACAGCTTCGCGGCGTCTGCGAACTGGCGCAGGCGCATCAGGTCTTCGCCGCGCTGGAACTTGCCCTCGGCCGCGAGGATCTTGCCCACGTCAGCGTCGTCGGGCCGCTTCGCCCCTTCTTCGAGCTGCGCGATGTACCGCTTGCGCTCTTCGGCGTCGGTGAGGGTGTCGTGCGCGGTCGAGATCAGATCGTAGATCTGCTGCGCGAGCGCGCGGGTCTCGGCGCTGGCCGACGAGAAATGTTTGTCCGGGTGGTATTCCTTGGCGAGCGCGAAGTAGGCCCGCTTGATGTCTTCGCGGTTGGCGCTCCACTTCACCCCGAGGATCTCGAAGTAATCGAGGCGGCGCATCGCGGTGAACTTCTGCGCCAACTTCTCGCGCTGAGCGCCTTCCTGCCCGGTGAGCCGCGGCAGGCTCACCACTTCAGACAATTCGGGCAAGAGCGAGCCGGCTGACTTGGCCACCACCTGCGGTGCCGGGCGGGGAGGCTCGGAAGGCGGCGGCGGGGACGGAGGCACGTCGAGCCGCGCCATCGGCTGCGCCAGCTTGGCGTCGTTCCACGGCAGGTCGAGCGTCGGGGCGCTGGGGTGCGCCTGCGGCTTCTTGTTCGCCGGCAGCGGAGGCGGCAGGGGCGGGGGCATCGCCGGCAGCGGAGGCGGCAAAGCCCTCGCTTCGGCCTTCTGCGCCGACGCGATCTCGGCGAACGAGACCTTCGGTTTGCCCTGCGCCTGGTTCGTCTTGAAGACGACCATCTGCGCGCACTTCATCGAGAAGAAGAAGCGGTCAGACTCGAAGGGAGGCAGCACCTCCAGCGCGCGCAGCGTGGTGAGCGTCTTGTGGCCATCGGCCAGCTTGAGCAGCTCCTGCTCCTCGGGTCCCAGCCCCACGTCCTGCAGGGCGTAGAGCGGATCGTCAGAGGGGTGCACGTACTGGTGATCGACCCCCGAGAAGGCCTTGAACAACCGCTTCTCGTCGTAGGTGCGCTTGACGCCCTCGTGGATCAGCTGCGCGCACGTCATGCCGATCGACAGGGGCTCGGCGGGCAGCGGCGCGTCGGGAATGAACTGATATTCCCCGTCGTCCCAGCTGAAGGCGTCCCAGATCTTGTGCTGGAGCTGCAGCACCAGCGAGTGCTGCAGGTTGTGGGGGCTGATGCAGCCCATCTCGATCAGCACGGTGCCCTGCATGCGCTTGCTGGCCTTCATGCGCTTGAGCGATTCCTCGCACTCGGCCTCGCTGATCATCTTTTCCTTCACCAGCACGCGGCCGAGGCACTCGACGAGCAGGTTCGACTTCACCAGCTCGGGCGTGCCCTCGCGGAAATAGACGATCTTCTTCACGTTGCCACGACGCAGCCGGACCGCGCCCCCGAAGCGGGTGCGGTAGGCGTCGGCGACGATCTGC
>JAYVRT010000521.1:0-5408 GCA_043776025.1 Archangiaceae bacterium
GAATCGACGAGGTCATCCGGGCGCTCGACCTCGTCGACAAGGCGGATCAGCAGACCCGCGCGCTCTCGGGCGGGATGAAGCGCCGGCTGTTGATCGCCAGGGCGCTGGTGCACCGCCCGAAGCTGGTGTTCCTCGACGAGCCCACCGCCGGCGTCGACGTCGAGCAGCGCCGCGACCTGTGGGCCTACGTCCGCAAGCTGAGGGAGCAGGGGACCACGGTCGTCCTCACCACCCACTACGTCGAGGAGGCCGAAGAGCTCGCCGACCGGGTGGGGATCATCAGCGGCGGCAAGCTGATGCTGGTGGAGGACAAGTCGACGCTGATGAAGCGCCTGGGCGAGCGCAACCTCGTCGTCCGCTTCAGCCAGCCCGTCGCTCAGATTCCCGCGGCCGCGCTGCACCCCCGCGCCTCGCTGACCGAGGAGGGCAGGGTGTTCCGCTACATCGAGCGGCCCGACGGGCCTCCCGCGGCCGCGCTGCTCGGCGCCCTCTACGCCGCGCAGCTGCCGATTTCCGACGTCGCGCTGGAGTCGGCGCGCCTCGAGGACATCCTCCTCCACGTGCTGCACTCCAACGGCGAGGGGAGATCGTGAACGTCATCGGCGTTCGTACCCTGCTGGGCAAAGAAGTCCGCCGGTTCCTCAAGGTGCCGGGGCAGACCGTCTTCTCTCCGCTGATCTCCACCTCGCTCTACTTCCTCGTCTTCGGCTTCACCCTCGGCGGGCGCCAGGCGGAGTTCGACGGGGTGCCGTACCTCGCCTTCATCGTCCCCGGGCTGGTCTTCCTCGGCACCGCGAACAACGCCTTCCTCAACTCCTCGAGCTCGATCTTCATCACCAAGATTCAGGGGACGGTGGTGGATCTCCTCGTCGCCCCGCTGGGCCCGCTCGAGCTGATGATCGGCTTCGTCTCCGGAGCGATGGTCCGCGGGCTGATGGTGGGCGTCTCGACCTGGTTGGTGTCGCTGCTCTTCACCGGCTTCCGGCTCGCGCACCCGCTGGAGACGTTCGTCTTCTTGCTGCTGTCGGACTACGTCTTCGCGATGCTGGGGCTGCTCGCCGGCCTCTGGGCGGAGAAGTTCGAGCAGATCAACTTCTTCCCCACCTTCGTGATGCTCCCGCTGACGTTCCTCGGCGGCGTCTTCTATTCGGTGCAGCGGCTGCCCGAGCCGTTTCGCACCATCAGCCTCTTCAACCCCGTGGTCCACATGGTCGAGGGCCTGCGGGCGGGGATGCTCGGGCTGCCGCTGCCCACCACCCTGGGGATGACGGTGCTGCTGGTGCTGGCGGTGGGGTCGACCGGCCTCGCCTACCGGCTGCTCAAGTCGGGCTACAAGTTGAAGGCGTAAGCGGTAACCTGCCCTCCAAGACGCATGATTCAGTTCGGCAAGTACCAGCTGCTCAAGAAGCTCGCCTCGGGGGGCATGGGCCAGGTCTTCCTCGCGCGCTCGGGGCAGGAAGGCTACGAGAAGTTGGTCGTGCTCAAGCGGATCCTGCCGCACCTGGTCGAGGACGAAGAGTTCTTCACCATGTTCCAGGACGAGGCGAAGATCACGATGCGCCTCAACCACCCGAACATCGCGCAGATCTTCGAGTTCGGGCAGGAGCGCGGCGTCCACTACCTGACGATGGAGTACATCGCCGGAGAGGACGTGCGCCGGCTCTCGAAGCGGGTCGCGACCGCGGGCTTGAACCTGCCGCTGGGAGTCATCATCCGGGTGATCGCCGACGCCGCGGCCGGCCTCGACTACGCCCACAAGGCGCGCGACGCGAAGGGCCAGCCGCTGGGGCTGGTGCACCGCGACGTCTCGCCGCAGAACGTGCTGGTCGGCTTCGACGGCGCGGTGAAGCTGATCGACTTCGGCGTCGCGAAGGCGGCCGGGCGGGCGCAGCACACCGGCACCGGCATCCTCAAGGGCAAGTTCCCGTACATGTCGCCGGAGCAGGCCGAGGGCGAGGAGATCGACGCCCGCAGCGACATCTTCGCGCTCGGCATCGTGCTGTGGGAGCTGCTCACCAACAAGCGCCTGTTCAAGGGCGACAGCGACGTGATGACCCAGCGGCTGGTGAAGCAGTGCCAGGTCGCGGCCCCATCGCTGGTCGAGCGCGGGCTGCCCGGGCCGCTCGACTCGCTGGTGCTCAAGTCCCTGGCGAAGAACCGCGACGATCGTTTCGCAGACGCGATGGAGTTCCGGCTCGCCCTCGAAGAGTTCGCGATGAAGAACTCGGTGCCGGCGAGCTCGGCGCACCTGGTCGCCTTCCTCCAGCCGCTCTACGTGGAGCGGGTGGCGAAGGAGAACGACCCGGACGCGCTCGACGAGCTGGTCAACGAGACCGAGCTCGACTGGAGCAAGAGCGCTGCGGGTGGCCAGGCGACGCCGATGCCGACGACGGGCAAGGGTCCCGAGGGCGCGATCGCCACCACCCGCGCGCGCACCGAGGCGCTGCCGGATCCAGCCAGGTCGAAGCGGGGGCTCTGGCTCGGGCTGGGAGCCGCCGCCCTCGTCGCCGTCGGCGGCCTCGCCTGGTTCAAGAGCCAGCAGCAGCACGTCGAGGTGCCGGTCGTCCCGGTGGCGGTAGTGAAGCCGGTGGATCCGGTGAAGCCGGTCGAACCGGTCAAGCCTGTCGAGCCGACGACGCTGGGCTTCAAGGTCGAGACCGACCCGGTCGGCGCCGACGTCGAGCACGCGGGGCGGCGCCTGGGCGTGACGCCGCTGGACGTGGCGCTGTTCAAGACCGAGCTGCCGGCGATGCTCAAGCTCTCGCACGACGGCTTCGAGCCGAAAGAGATCCGCGTCACCGACGCCAGCGGGCCGATCCTCTCGGAGAAGCTGGTGAAGCGGAAGAAGGTCGGGACTCGGCCGTCTGACATCAAGACCAACCGCTGAGCGCCGCTGAGCGCCGCGCCGATCCTGGCCCATCACACAGCGCGTGGGCAGCCCGTCAACCGTGAGCGGGCTCGAGGAAGCCGATCGCCTTCGCCTCGCCGGTCGCGCCGAGCACCACGTGGGCGCTCTCCATCTCGTTCTTCAGCGTCTTCGCGACCGCGCGGGCGATCTCGTCCATCGAGCCCGGCCTCGCGTCGTCGACCCAGGCCAGCGACGCGGAGAGCAGCAGCTCCTTCAGGTACGCGAAGGTGAAGCCCTTCGTCCGCTCGACGAGGGCCTGGATGCCGTCGGCGGACAGACGCAGCGCCGGCTCCTGCTGGGCGCTCCACTGCTCGACGTACGCCTGGCGCTCGGACGCGATGGGCAGCGGGAAGTGGAACTTGCGGTCGAACCGGCTGGGCCGGTCGAGGATGCTCCGGTCGAGCTTGTGCGGGTGGTTGGTGGTGGCGATGGTGAGCAGCCCCGCGTTGGCGGCAAAGCCGTCGAGCTCGTTCAAGAAGACCGAGCGGATCTCCTCGTCGAGCGCACAGTCGAGGTCTTCAATCACCAGCACGCACGGCGCGGCGCGGCGGGCCCGCTCGAAGACGCCGCGGACGTTCTTCGAGTCCTCGTGACGGTCCTTGAAGGTCTTCACGTAGAGCACCGGGAGCTTCAGTTCCTTCAGCAGCGCCTTGAGCGTCTGGGTCTTTCCGTTTCCCGGGGGGCCGATCAACAGCAGGCCGCGCTTCCAGGGGATCCGGTGCGCCTCGTAGAAAGCCCTGCGGGCGAAGAAGCGGGCGACGTCGGCGCGCAGGTCGGCCTTCAGCGTTCCGCCGAGCACCAACTGCTCGAAGTCGGCGCGCTCGATCGACTTGAACAGCTCCTCGCTCTTGCGAAACCGGCCGTCTTCGAAGACGAGCACCTGGCCGCGGACCTCTTCGCAGGACTTCACCACCGCCTCGACGAAGGACTCGGCCACCGCGCGCGACTCGGCGATCACCCAGTTGAAGCGGTCGGTGCACTCGTCGGCCCTCCAGCTGAGGCTCACCACCTCCAGCGCGTGGCCCTGCCATTTCACCTCGAACCACCCGTGGCGCACGTCCTCCTCGAGGCGCAGGCCGGTCTCGTCCCGGATGAGCCGCGAGACCTGGGGCACGTCGGCGCGGCTGTGGCGTTCGCACTTGCCCTCGTAGACGAAGGTGTCGACGTCGAACGACCACAGCTCGACGTAGGACAGGTGCTTGCCGGGCCGCAGCGCGTGCAGCAGCTGGTGGACCCGGGCGCTGATGGAGCTGGTCGGAGCCGAAAGCGCCCCGTAGAGATCGCGCTCCGAGAGCGGAGCGCCCGTCGAAGCGGTGTTCATGCCCGCCAGACGCGGGCGCGCGTGGCGACTGACGGCGCCCGGTTGGCCCCGAGCTCGCTGCCTCAGGGCCGGCTCAGCTCAGCCCGCTCGCCCTCGACACAGACTCCGACCGCCTGGACGGTGATCCGACGGTTCTTGTTTCGCAACGCTTCGAGCTCGTCAGGGTTCATCGCCTTCGCCGCCGCCGAAGTGGCCGCGGGCTCGTCGGCGATCGGCCGCTTCGCGCCGTTGCCGGTAGCGCTGACGATCTTCGCGGGTGCGACGCCGTTGGCGACGAGGAACTTCAGCACCGCGAGGGCTCGCCCGTCGGTGAGCGTCTGCGCTTGAGCCGGCGCCAGCTCCTTCGACTCGTGGGCAGCGACGGAGAAGGTCAGTGAAGGGCAGCTGTTGGCCCAGACGAGGAGCTCCTGAAGCTGGCGCTGCTTCCCGGCCTCGGGCCCTTCGAGCTCGGCGGTGCCCTGGGTGAAGCGGATGTCGGTCAGCTCCAGCGGGGTGCGGTCGATCGAGGCCCGCCTCCACAACAGCGCCTTCGTCTCGGCCACGATCGCCGCCGTCTTCGCTGCCTCGAGCTCCTGGGTGACAGCGAGCTGCAGACCCTTGAGCGCCTCTCGGCGCAGTTGGGCGCTGTCGGTGACACGGGCAAACAGCATCGTCACCTCTTCCTTCGCGGTCTCGATCGCCGCGCTCGCAGCAAGGCGCTTCCCTCGCCCAACCGACTGGTCCACGGCGACCTCCTGCCGCGCGATGCCCGTCAACAGCGCCTCGAGTTGGGCGCGGTCTGCCTGGTCGGTGACCTTGAGCTCGACGCAGCTCTTCGAGGCGACGTTCCCCGGGTCAAGGCCCGCGAAGGAGCACAGCGCGACGAACCGCTTCGCCTGCTCGGCGTCGTCCAGCTTCAGCACTTCAGCCTTCGTCTGCCACTCTGCCTTGACCGCGCTCCAACCCGTGGACATTTGCTTCAGGTCGTCGCGACAGCCGGCGAGCAGGAGCCCGAGTCCGACGAGAGACGGGAGAACGGAGCGGCGCATGGGTCACCTGGGAGTTCGGGTTGGGAAGACGCCCCAACCGTCGCAACCCGCGTGCCGCGCGCCTTCGGGTTGCCTCGTCGCACCGAGCACCGCGCAGGGACAAGAACGCCTCAACCCGTGGCCAAATGCCGCCCCGCTGCCTAGACCCGGG
>JAYVRT010000522.1:0-5407 GCA_043776025.1 Archangiaceae bacterium
CGCAGGCGAAGCCCTGATCGCACGGGGTGGGCTCGCAGTGGCCAGCCGCGGTGCAGGTGAAGCCGGCCTCGCAGGTGAGGCGGCGGGCTACCCGGGCCCGACGCCGACGTTGTCGATCAACCGGGTCGCGCCGACGAAGGCCGCGACCAGCGCCCGCGCCGGCACCCCGGCTTCCAGGCGAAGCAGCGGCTTCAAGCTGTGCGCGTTCACCACCGCCACGTAGTCGACGCGGAGCCCCGCCTGCTCCAGCGGCGCGCGCATCGCCGCCTGAAGCCGCTCGACGCTCTGCTCTCCCGCCGCCGCCAGGCGCTGCGCCGCCTTCAGGCCCTGCGACAGCGCCAGCGCCCGCGGGCGATCGGCGGGGCCCAGCAGCGCGTTGCGGGAGCTCATCGCCAGCCCGTCGGCCTCGCGCACCGTCGGCATCCCGACGATCTCCACCCCGAGGTTCAAATCGGCGTTGAGCCGCGTGAGCACCTGCAGCTGCTGGTAGTCCTTCTCGCCGAAGAGCGCGAGGTGAGGGCGGAACATCGCCAGCAGCTTCGTCACCACCGTCGCCACGCCGCGAAAGTGCCCCGGCCGCTTCTCCCCGCACAGCCCCTGGGTGACCTCGGTCACCTCGACGAAGGTTTGGTAGTCGGCGGGGTAGATCTCGGCGGGGTCGGGGGTGAAGACCACGCTCACGCCGGCCTGCTCGCACTTGGCCAGGTCGCCCTGCAGGTCCCGCGGGTAGCGCGACAGATCTTCTTTCGGCCCGAACTGGGTTGGGTTGACGAAGATGGTCGTCGCCACCACGTCGGCCCGCTTGCCCCCCTCGCGCATCAGCGAGAGGTGGCCGTCGTGGAGGAAGCCCATCGTCGGCACCAGGGCGAGGCGCTTTCCGGTCGCCCACAGCCCAGCCGACCAGGCCTGGACCTCTTTGACTGTGCTCAGCCGCTTCACGTCACACCGGCACGCCGTAGACCGCGCTCTTCTCTTCCGGCCCGATCGCCTCCGCGTCGGGGTTGCTGGCGACGAGGCGGATCGTCGACGAACGGAAGGAGTGTTCGTCGTCGGGGAACGCCTCGGCCCGCACCTCGGCGAAGAAGGCCTGCGTCGCCTGGGTGATGCCGGTGAAGAGGTCGGCGTAGCGCTTGACGAACTTCGGCTTGAAGTCGGGGTTGAGCCCGAGCAGGTCGTAGCAGACGAGCACCTGCCCATCGCAGTGCTTGCCGGCGCCGATGCCGATGGTGGGAATGGTGAGCCGCGCGGTGATCTGCTTCGCCAACTCCAGCGGTACACCCTCGAGCACCACCGCGTAGCAGCCGGCCTGCTCGAGCGCGACCGCGTCGTCGAGCAGTCGCCGGGCCGTCTGGTCGTCGCGGCCCTGGACGACGTAGCCGCCCATCTTGTGCACCGACTGCGGGGTGAGGCCGAGGTGGCCCATCACCGGAATCGAGGCCCGCACGATCTTCGAGATCGTCTCGGAGAACTCCGCGCCGCCCTCGAGCTTGACGCTGCCGACGCCGCCCTCGGCGACCAGGCGACCGGCGTTGCGCACCGCGTCCTCGAGCGAGTTTTGGTAGCTCATGAAGGGGAGATCGCCGACCACGTGCGCCCGCTTCGCGCCGCGGCTGACCGCCTTGGAGTGGTAGACCATCTGGTCCATCGTCACCGGCAACGTCGAGTCGTGACCCTGGACGACCATCCCCAGCGAGTCGCCCACCAGCAGGACGTCGGCGCCGGCTTCGTCGAGGATCCGCGAGAACGTCGCGTCGTAGGCGGTGACCATGCAGATCTTCTGACCTGCGGCCTTGAGCTTCTTCAGCGTGTGGATGGTGACCTTGTTCACGGTTCACCTCCTGGTGGGAGACGGGTTGTCGGAACGTGGGGTGCTGAGCTTTCAGCGCCGGCAGGGCCGGTCGCCGTGCTCCCATCGGACTCGCCTGGCGCCAACTGCGGGCCGCCTTCGGCTCAGCCGATGATGCGCATTTTACCTTCGAGTCGGTAACGGCAGGTAGTGGTGAGTGCCCTTCTTTGTTTGCCGGATGACGTTGATCAGATTCTCCAGGTCTTCCGCGTTGTTGACAAAATCGATGTCAGAGGTGTTGACCACCAACAGGGGCGTGTCGGTGTAGTGGAAGAAGAAGTCGTTGTACCGGCGGCAGAGGTCCTCGAGGTAGCTGGGGTCGAACTTGCGCTCGAACTCCCGGCCCCGCTTGCGGATCCGCCCCATCAGCACTTCGTTTCGGGCCTGGAGGTAGATCACCAGGTCCGGCTGGGTCACCCGCGGGCTCAACGCCTCGAACACCCGCTCGTAGAGCGCGAGCTCGTTCGAGTCGAGCGTGAGGTGGGCGAAGATCCGGTCCTTGGCGAAGAGGTAGTCGCTGACCGTCACCGAGCTGAACAGGTCCTGCTGGAACAGCTCCTGCTGCTGCTTGAAGCGCGAGAGCAGGAAGAACATCTGCGTCTGAAACGCGAACTTCGCCCGGTCCCCGTAGAACGAGGAGAGGAAGGGGTTCTCTTCCACCACCTCCATCACCCGCCGGGCGTGGAAACGCTCCGCGAGGATGTTGGTCAGGGACGACTTTCCGACCCCGATCGGCCCTTCGACGACGATGTAGCGGTGGTCGGCCAAACGCGCTCCAGGGCCGGTAAATCGGCCTCAAAACGAGCCGCGCATAGACCGCTCCGCGGCAATTGTCGAGTAATCCCGAAGGTTTTTTGACGCCCTATGACATGTAACGTATGGTCACTCCATGACAAATGGGGGCAGGTCGCAGGCCAGGAAAGTGGTCGAGCTTCCGGTGGTTGAGGAGACTCCAGAGGTTCCGAGGGAGATCGCGTCGAGCCCGCTGTACGGGGTGGCGATGTTGAAGATCGCGATGGAGCTGAAGAAGGCCGACGCCCGGCCGCTCGAGGAGCTGGTAACCAGCGTGCTCCAGCGCATGCACCTGCCCGAGGAGGACTTCCGGCAGTTCCTCCACGCCAACGGCGGGCTGCTGCGGACGATCGCGCTGAAGAAGCGCTACTAGACCCATGGGCCAGCCTCAAAAGAAGAAGCTGCCGGTGAAGGTGCTCGCCCGCGCGAAGGCGGCGCTGCCCCTGGCCCCGAAGACCGAGCCCAAGGGCCCGGCCGCGGAGAAGAAGGCGAAGCTGGTCGCGGCGCTCAAGCGGCTGCACCCGATGGACTGAAGTTCAGTACGGCGTGCCGAAGCCGAGCACGTCGTTGAGGCTTCGGGTGCGCTGCCAGACGCCTTCCTGGCCGCCGCCGTCGGGGTGGGTGTTTCCCTCGATGGTGGTGATCGTGCCGTTGGCGTTCACCGACTTCACGATCCCGATGTGGTCCGGGTTGCGATCGCCATCCCAGTCGTAGAGGACGAGGTCGCCCGGCTGGGGGTTGTTCTTTCCCTTCCACAGCCCGCGCGCGGCGAGCGAGTCCTTGACGCTTGGGCAGTAGGGGTCGTTCATCTTTCCCCCCGAGTACTTCGACAGCCAGGAGGTGAAGTCGGCGCACCAGGCCTCCGGGCCGCGGCCGAACTCCCGCTGGTACTTGAGCGCGGCGCCCCGGTTGGTGCCGCTCTCGAGCGTGCCGACCTGGCTCTGGGCGAGCGCCAACATCTTGTTGCCCAGGGTGCCGTCGCGCGGCGCGGGGGTGGGGCTGACGCTGCCGGGCGCCGGCGGGCGCGCGGGGGAGAAGCCGTCTTTGAACAGCGAGCTCCAGGTCTGGTCGCCGACCTTGCCGTCGACCGCGAGGCCCTGCGCGCGCTGGAACTGGAGGACGGCGGCCCTGGTCTGCGGCCCGAAGTCACCGTCGACCGGGCCGGGGCTGAAGCCCGCGGCGGCGAGCCGACGCTGAAGGACAGTGACCTCTGAGCCCAGGGAACCGACGGTGAGAAGCCTCAAGACGCACTCCACTTCCCCTTTAATGCTCAGAATAATTGTCGGAGTTTGTAACCAAAAGTTGCTGATCGAGGGAAAACGCCGACATGCAAGCAAGCCTCTTGACGGCCGTGCTCCTGCCCGTGGCCCTGGGCATCATCATGCTCGGGCTGGGCTTGACCCTCACCCTCGCCGATTTCAAGCGGGTGGTCAGCTACCCCAGGGCAGTGGTGATCGGCCTCACCTGCCAGATGTTGGTGTTGCCGGTGATCTGCTTCGCGCTCGCCAAGGCCTTCGCGCTGCCGCCGGAGCTGGCGGTCGGGCTGATGCTCCTGTCGGCTTCGCCCGGCGGCGCCACCGCCAACCTCTTCAGCCACCTCGCCAACGGCGACGTCGCGCTCAACATCACCCTCACCGCGGTCAACAGCGTGCTCTCGCTGTTCACCTTGCCGATCATCGTCAACCTCGCGCTGGTGGCGTTCCTCGGTGAGGGGAAGGTGTTGCCGCTGCAGTTCGAGAAGGTGGTCCAGGTGTTCGCGATCGTCCTCGGCCCGGTGACCATCGGGATGCTGATCCGCGCCAGGGCGGAGGCGTTCGCGAAGAAGCTCGAGCGGCCGGTGCGGATCCTCTCCGCGGTGGTGCTGCTGCTGGTGATCGCCGGAGCGGTGCTCAAAGACCGCGCCCACCTCGTCGAGTACTTTGCCCAGGTCGGCCTCGCGGCGCTGGCGTTCAATCTGTGCAGCATGGCGATCGGCTACTTCCTCCCGGTGCTGGCGCGGCTGCCGCAGCGGCAGGCGATCGCGATCGGCATGGAGATCGGGGTCCACAACGGGACGCTGGCGATCGCGATCGCCTCCAGCCCCCTGCTGCTCAACAACTCGACGATGGCCGTCCCCCCGGCGATCTACAGCTTGATCATGTTCTTCACCGCCGCCGCGTTCGGCTTCGCCGTCAGCAAGCGGGGCGCCGCGCCCGCCACCGCGCCGCTGAGCGCCGAGACCCGCTGAAAGGTCGCAGACAGCGGCAGCGGTAAAGGACCTCAGCCCTGAGGCCTATGTCTATGCTGCGCGGCCTTCATGCTCGCGCTGCTCGTCGCGCTCACCTGCGCACAACCCGACGGAGGGATTCCGCCACCACCCGAGTGGATCGCCTGGAAGCCGGCGCTCACCGCCGACGACCTCGAGCGCAAGAAGGAAGACTGGTACGTCACCGGGCTTCCCATCTTCAACTACGACCCCAACACCGGCGTCGGGCTGGGCGCGCGCGGGTACCTGTTCTTCGACGGCAAGCGGGAAGATCCGCTGTTCGCGTACGAGCCGTACCGGCACCGCCTCTTCGTGCAGGCGTTCTTCTCGACGGGCGGGCTGCAGTACCACGTGCTCGACTACGACGCGCCGTACTTCCTCGGCACTCCGTTTCGCGCCCGGCTCGAGGTCGGCTACCTCCGCGCGACGTCGACCCCGTACTTCGGGCGAGGCGAAAAGACGCTCGAGCCGCTGTCGCTGTTCGGCCGCCGCTACGACAACTACGCCGCCTACGAGCGCGCGCT
>JAYVRT010000523.1:0-5406 GCA_043776025.1 Archangiaceae bacterium
GGCCGCAACGCGGCGATCTTCCGGCTGGCGGTGGCGGAGCCGGTCAACGTCCGGCTCGCGCTTCGGTCGCGGGAGATCGGCCAGCGGGTGGTGCCCGGCGGCACGGTGCGGGCGATCGGTGGCGTGTACCCGTGCGGCGACGGCACGCTTCGGGGGCGGATCCTCGATGCCGCGGCACAGGCCGGGGTGCGGGAGGCGCGCGCCTCGGAGCTGCCGGGGTTTCTCGCGGCGCCGCGGCGCCCTGCCCTCTTCAGTGAAGGCGACGGCGTGATCGACGTCCACGGGCTGCTGCAAGGGTTGGCGGCCGAGGCCCGCACCGGTGGGGCGCGCTTTCTCCTCGGTACCCGGGTCGAAGCGATCGATCGCTCGGCAGGGCGCTGCACCGGCGTGGTGATCGAGGGCCGCCGGGTGCCCACGGACGCAGTCGTCGATGCGACCGGCCCGTTCAGCGATCATCCGGCAGTTCGGCCCCACCGCCGCCACCTGTTCCTGCTCGATGCACCTGCCGCCCGCGAGGTCGATCGGGTGGTGTGGGATCTCACCGAGTCGATTTACCTGCGCCCCGAGTCGGGCGGCGTGCTCGTCAGCCCTTGCGACGAGACCCCGATGGCGGGCTGCGCCGAAGTCCCGACCGACCCCGAGGCCACCGCGCTCCTGTTCGAGAAGCTGTCACGCTGGGCGCCGTCGCTCGCCAGCGCCACGCTGCGACGCAGCTGGGCAGGGCTGCGGCCGCTCACCGAAGATCACCGCTTCCTCGTCGGGCCGGACCCGCTGTTGCCTGGCCTCTTCCGGCTCGGTGGCTTCGGCGGCCACGGCGCGAGTGCCGGCGCCGCCGCGGGAGAGCTCGCCGCCGCCCTGCTGTGCGGAGACTCTCACCCCGACGCCGCGGCGCTGGATCCGGCGCGCTTCGCCCGTTGATGCACAGCAGTAGCCCAACTTGAGCAGTCGAAGACGAACAGCGTTGCGACTCGTTTCCGGCACCGCCTACCGTCGCGGCGATGAGACCTCCTCCGCGCCTCGGCGTCGTCTTCCTCCTCGTGACCGCGGCGGCGGTGGCCGCGACGAAGCCTGACGCCGGCGCTGCCAAACCCTCGCCCGCCAAGAGCGCGACGAAGCCCGCCGGTGTCGCGGTGAAGGACGCGGGCGTGGCGGTCAAGGACGCCGGGGTCGCGGCGAAGGATGCGGGCGTGGCGGTCAAGGACGCGGGTGAGCCAGGCGCGGCGCCCGCGAAGGACGCTGGTGCCGCAGCGAAGGCGACCGAGGCGACGCCGAAGGAGGCCTACGTGATCAAGGCGGTCCCTGCGCCGGACAAGGCGACCGAGCGGCTGTGGAAGAGCAAGTGCGGCGCCTGCCACGGCGTCGACGGCAAGGCCTCGACCGAGAAGGGGAAGAAGATGCACATGGGCGACGCCACGGTCGCCGCCTGGCAGACGCGTCACTCGGACGAGGAGCTGCGCAAGGCGATCACCGACGGGCAGAAGTTCACCCGCGACGGCGTCGAGCACGAGATGGACGCGTTCGGTCCCGAGCTGACGCCGGCGCAAGTCGAGGCACTCCTCGGCTACGTGCGCTGGGTCGGCGCGGCGCATTGAACGCTCGGGCTACTTCTTCTCTTCGCTCCACCCGCCCTGCAGCATCAGCAGGTAGTTCGCCCGAAGGTAAGCCGTGGGGTCGGGGCACGACGCGTAGTTCATGCTGTCGCGCAGCTGCTCCAGCGACTCGTACTCATGCTCCTCGAGCCAGCGCACCAGGCCGTCGCGGAGCAGCGTCAGCTGTGCGGGCCCCTTCTTCAGCAGCAGCGACACCACCTGGACGACGTCGGCGCCGGCCATCAGCGAGCGCACCGCGTGCACCGGCGTATGCACCCCGCCGCTCACCGCCAGCGAGCACGAGACCTGCGCCGAGAGCACGCCGAGCCAGCGCAGCCGCAGCGGCAGCTCCGAGGGATCCGACAGGTGGAGCACGCGCTTCACCTCGAGCGCCTCGACGTCGAGCTCGGGCTGAAACAGCCGGTTGAAGAGCACCAGCCCGTCGGCGCCGGCCGTCTGCAGCTGGGCGGCGAAGTTCGAGAGCGAGGTGTAGAAGGGCGAGAGCTTCACCGCGATCGGAATCCGCGCCCGGTCCTTCACCTGTTTCACCAAGTCCAGCGTCCGCGCCTCGACGCTCGCCGCGGGGTCCGCCGGATCCGCGCCGACGCCGTAGACGTTGAGCTCGAGGGCGCTCGCGCCGGCCTGCTCGATCATCCGGGCGTAGTCGACCCAGCCCGCGCTGGTCGTGCCGTTCAGCGAGGCGATCACCGGCAGATCCACCGCGTCACGGATCTTGCTCAGCTGCTCGAGGTACGAGTCGGGGCCGAGGTGAAAGTCCTCGGGCTCGGGGAGGAAGCTCGCCGCCTCGGGGAAGACGTCCCGGTGAAAGTCGGTGTAGCGGTGGGTGGCGAGCTGCTCGTAGAGCAGCTGTTCCTCGAACAGCGAACGAAGGACGATCGCCGCCGCTCCCGCGTCCTCGAGCTTGCGCACCGAGTCGAGCGAGTCGGCCAGCGGCGAGGCCCCGGGCATGAACGGGTGCGGCAGCTTCAGGCCCAGCCAGGTGGTGGTCAGATCCATGTCGTCTCCCTCACGGCAGCTTCGGCAGCACCAGCTTCGACATCTGCTCGTACACCGCGTAGTGCTGGGCGGCGTTGGCCTCGGCCTGCTTCACCAGGCGGCGGTAGCGCTCGGGGTCCTGGTTCTCGGTGATCCGGAACCGCGCCTCTTCGCGCATGTACTCCGCGGCCGGCAGCTTCGGCGGCCCTGAGTCGAGCTGCAGCGGCGGCTCACCGCGCGCGACCCGGCGGGGATCGTACCGGTAGAGCGGCCAGAGCCCGGAGTCGACCGCCTTCCGCTGCTGCTCCGGGCCGTGCACCATGTCGTAGCCGTGGGCGATGCAGTGGCTGTAGGCGATCAACAGCGAGGGGCCGGGGTACGACTCGGCCTCGACGAAGGCCCTCAGCGTCTGGGCGTCCTTCGCTCCCGAGGCGATGCGGGCGACGTACACCGACCCGTACGCCATCGCGATCATCCCCAGGTCCTTCTTCGCCGCCGACTTACCTGCCGCGGCGAACTTCGCGGTGGCGCCGATTGGCGTCGCCTTCGACTGTTGCCCGCCGGTGTTGGAGTAGACCTCGGTGTCGAGCACGAGCACGTTGACGTTGCGGCCGGCGGCGAGGACGTGATCGAGCCCGCCGAAGCCGATGTCGTAGGCCCAGCCGTCGCCGCCGACGATCCAGACCGACTTCGTCACCAGGTAGTCGGCGAGGTCCGCCAGCAGCTTGAGGTCCGAGGTCTTGCCGGCGAGCTTGGTGCGCAGCGCGGCCACCCGTTCTCGCTGGGAACGAATCCCCGCCTCGGTCGACTGATCGGCCTCGAGCAGCTCCCGGGTCAGCGTCTCGTTGATTCTAGGGCCCAGCTCGCGCAACAGCCGCTCGGCGCGGCCGCGCAGCGCATCGACCCCCAGCCGCATCCCGTAGCCGAACTCAGCGTTGTCCTCGAACAGCGAGTTGGCCCAGGCAGGGCCGCGGCCGTCCTTGTTCGCAGACCAGGGCGTGGTGGGCAGGTTGCCGCCGTAGATCGAGGTGCAGCCGGTGGCGTTGGCGATCAGCAGCCGGTCGCCGTACAGCTGTGAGAGCAGCTTCAGGTACGGCGTCTCGCCGCAGCCAGAGCAGGCGCCGGAGTACTCGAAGAGCGGCTGGAGCAGCTGGGTGCCCTTGACGTCCTGGCGGACCTGGGTCCGGTCGAGCTCGGGCAGCTCGAGGAAGAAGTCGAGCTCCTTCCGCTCGGCCTCGCGGGTGGCGGCCCGGGCCACCATCTCCAACGACTTGTGGCGCGGGTTCTTCTTGTCCTTCGCGGGGCAGATCTCGACACAGACGCCGCAGCCGGTGCAGTCCTCGGTGGCGACCTGAATCGTGTACGCCATCCCCGGCGCCTCGGGGCCCTTGTAGGGCATCGACTTGAAGCCGGCGGGCTTGGTGCCCAGCGCCTCGGGCGCGTAGGCCTTGGCGCGGATCGCCGCATGGGGGCAGACCATCGCGCACTTGTTGCACTGGATGCAGATCGCCTCGTCCCAGAACGGAATCTCGGCGGCGATGTCGCGCTTCTCCCACTTCGAGGTGCCGGTGGGCCACGTCCCGTCGGGCGGGAAAGCGCTCACCGGCAGCAGGTCGCCCTGGTTGGCGAGCATCGCCCCGGTCACCCGCTGGACGAAGTCGGGCGCGTTCACCGAGACCGGCGGGGGCCGCGGCGTCTTCGACGTCGCCTGGTTGGGCACCGTCACCTGGTGGAGGTTGGCGAGCGCTGCCTCGACGGCGCCGAAGTTCCGGGCGACCACCGCGGTGCCCTTCTTCCGGTAGGTCTTCTCGATCATGTGGGTGATGCACTCGAGCGCCTGCGCCTTGGGCAGCACCCCGGAGATGGCGAAGAAGCAGGCTTGCATCACCCCGTTGATCCGGCCGGCGATCCCCGCGCCCTTCGCCACCGCGTAGGCGTCGATGACGTACAGCCGCAGCGCCTTGTCGATGATGGTGTCCTGCATCGGCCGGGGCAGGCGGTCCCACACCTTGTCCGCGGGCAGGGGCGCGTTGATCAGCAGCACCGCGCCGGGCGCAGCGAGCTCGAGCACATCGATGCGGTCGACGAACTGAAACTGGTGGACCCCGACGAAGCTCGCCTGCTTCACCAGGTACGACGAACGGATCGGCCCGGGGCCGAACCGCAGGTGGGAGATCGTCATCGCCCCCGACTTCTTCGAGTCGTAGACGAAGTAGCCCTGCGCCGCGTTGGGCGTCTCGTCGCCGATGATCTTGATCGTGTTCTTGTTCGCCCCCACGGTGCCGTCGGCTCCCAGGCCGTAGAAGACCGCCTGCACCCGATCGGGGTGGGTCAGATCGAAAGTGCGGTCCCACTCCAGAGAGCTGTGGCTGACGTCGTCGATGATCCCGATGGTGAAGTGGTTCTTCGGCTTCGGGCGGGTCAGCTCGGCGAAGATGGCCTTCACCATCCCCGCGTCGAACTCCTTCGAAGACAGGCCGTAGCGGCCGCCGATCACCTTCGGCACCGCCAGCCCCGCCTCGAAGAGGGTGGTGACCACGTCGAGGTACAGCGGCTCGCCCACCGAGCCTGGCTCCTTGGTGCGGTCGAGCACCGCGATGCCCTTCACCGTCTTCGGCAGCGCCTGGAGGAAGGCGGCGGCGGACCACGGCCGATACAGCCGCACCTTCACCACGCCGATCTTCTCGCCCCTTGCCACCTGGGCCTCGACCCACTCGTGGATCACCTCGGCCCCGGAGCCCATCGCCACCAGCACCTGCTCGGCCTCGGGGTGGCCGACGAAGTCGAACAGCCCGTACTGGCGGCCGGTGAGCGCGGCGAA
>JAYVRT010000524.1:0-5399 GCA_043776025.1 Archangiaceae bacterium
CCCCCGCGCCAGTGTAGGTGTAGAACCAGCCGCGGTCGTCCTCGGTGGCCTGAGGGCCAGTGCAGGACGCCGTCGTGCAGGTCGTCGACGTGACGTCGATCAGATCGCCCTTGCTGCCGTCCGCCGTGGTGCGATCCGACAGCCGGGTCCCGTCGAAGTCCTTGGCCGTCTTGTAGGCACCGGCAACGCCCTTGTCTTCTTCGAACACCCGGGTGTCGCTGGCACGAACCCCGCCGTAGGCCCAGAAGCCGTAGAAGCGGTTGTCGTTCAAGCTCGAGAGGATCGAGTTCTTCGGCGTCAGCCCAAGGTCGCTCGACAAGAGCGTGCGGTTGTCGTCGCGTTTGCACGAGAAGTTACCCGCCGAATCTTTTCCGCACGAGGCGTCAATGTCTCGAACCTTGCCGTAGTCTTCCTTCGGGCCCGTCTCAGGATCGCAGCCTTTGATCGTCTGCTGCAGCGAGGCGGTGACCAGCGTGTCCCCTGCCGCTCCACAGGCCGAGGCCGCAATCGAAGTAATCCCCTGGTCGGCGTCCTGACCCTTGAACTTGTCCTTGTCCCAGTGCATCCGGGCCTTGTTGAGCTTCAGGGTATTCTTCTGAATCTTGTATTCGACGTTCGTCTCGTCGCACTGGTACTTGGCGCAGGCCAGGGGGTTGTCGAAGCGGCACTCGCCCGCATTCGGCTCGAGCAGGGAGTAGCGATTCCCGGTGCCGCTGAAGAGGCGCAGCTCTCCGTTGTTGGGCCGAATCGCGGACGAGGCGATGTAGTAGAACGGCCACAGGTTGCCGACCAATCGATTGTCCCCGTTCGCGTTCGGATCCGATTTGCGGTCCATCTCGAAGGTGCGCGAGGCAGTCCAGTTTCCGACGAGCCTGGTGGTGCCATCGAACTTGCCCGGCTTGTAGAAGCGGGCCAGCCACATCTGCCCCCCGACGTCGCCCACGGAGGCCGTGTCGAAGAAGCCGTCGGCTTTGGGGCCCGTGTTCGGGCCATAGTCCACCATCGCCACCGGCGCCGTGATGCTGTAGCGCATCTCTCTGCGGGCCTGGTCCTGCTCGCCCGACGCCGTGGGGTCGTAGTCCGCCTTCCACAGCATGTTGTCGCCGCGCCCGTTCACCAGGGAGTTCCAGGCGTCGACCATGTAAAAGCCTCGACCCTTCTCGCTGCCCGGAGACCACCCGCCGCCGACCATGACCACCCAGCGCTCCGTGGTGTCGCACGGGTTGGTCCCGTCGCTGCACACGTACCGGTTGACGCCAGCCAGGGGCTTGCCCGCGAGGAAAGAGTTGCGCTCGAGGAGCACCGGCCCGATTGCGGGCGGCTTCGGGCTCAGGGACAGCAGCGTCTTTCCAAACAGCGACGCCTCGTCGCTACCGGGCTGAGGAAACATCCACCGGAAGCCCGGGGCCGCGATGTTGTTCGCCACCTGCCCGAGGACCACGTCTGGGTTCGCCACGCCAATCGTCGCGGTGTTGGTGAAGCGGATCTCGAGCGCGAAGTAGTGCGTTCCGCCACGCCCGTCGGCAATCACCGCCAGGGTGTGGAACTCGTCGTAGGTCTTGATGCCGTCCCCGTTCTTATCCTCCCAGATGTCTCGGACCATGATGTCGCCGTCGACGAAGTAGGTGTGACCAAAGACGTACTCCTGAAGGCGCGGAAGCAGATCCGGCGGAATGAAGGCCCACGCCTCGGTGCCTGGATCCGCGGGAATCGAATCGAACGCCGGGTAGTCGATCTTGTCGAGGCCCGCGACGCAGGTCGTGCTCGCGTTGCCGTCATGGAACGCGTGCAACATTCCGTCGTTGGCTCCGACGAGGATCACCCGGTCCCTCCGGTGGTGAATCCACTGGTAGGTGTCGTAGGCATCTCGAGTCACCGCCGTTCCCGCGCAGTCCGTGCCCGCGGTCGACACCATCGGCGTCGGGGGGGCCGCGGCGATCAGCCGAGGCGCGCCGTAGAGCGTGCTGACGCACTGGTTGTGAATGGCGCGGTCGCAGGTGAACTTCTCCACGGGAGGATCCACCACCACCGGTGAGGAATGGAAGATGTCGCCCAGCACCGACCGCCTGGTCTCGGTTCGAATTCCGTCGCCGTCCTCGTCCGCGAGGTCTTGCCCGCGGATGTACTGAATCAGCCCCTTGACGCAGAGGTCGTCGAGGTCGGCCTGGCTGGCGGGCACGCCGACCACGATTCCGACGCTGGCCAGCTCGGTGCGCAGCCCGGTGACTGAGAGGCCAAACTTGGTGAGCATGTCGCCCGAGAGCCCCGCGCCGACCGCGGAGCACGTCACGACCGCTGCGGAACAAACGCCGGCCGCGGTCAACCCAGAGCAGACCCCTCCGCCGGGGGCGCAGAAGGCCGCGGTGGTGCAATTTTCCCCGTCCTTGTCACCCCCGATACAGACGGAGCCACAGGTGTGGTAGCCACAGACGCTGTCACTCGCGCAGGCCATGTCGTCGAACGGGCCGTTGTCGCACTTGCCACTCTTGCAACGGTAGTAGCCGCACTGTGAGTCCAGCGTGCAAGTTTGTCCGTCGTTGGAACCGCCGCGGCACTGACCACTGCCACCAGGACAGTCGGCGGCAGTCACGCATGCCAGGCCGTCGTTGGAGCCACCGGTGCAGACGAGCGGTGCCGGGCACTGGGCGACGGTCGTGCACGCTTTGCCGTTGTTCGACCCGCCGTTGCACTGAAGGGCGCCGGCAAAGGAGGGGCAGAACGACGTGCCCTTGATCCCGAGGTAGTCACCCAACGCGGCGGAGTTGGCCGCGGTGAAGGCGACCTGAGCGTCGGCGGAGGTGAAGGCACCATCGAGGTCCGAGTCCCTGACGGTGTAGATGCGGCGCCCCGCGGCCCCGGTCGCGACCAGCATCGAGCCGGCTTCCCAGTAGGGAGTCGCCGTCGTCACACCGTCCCACCGCACGAACTTGCCGTCGATGTCTTCGACCACGCGCGAGGCGGCCACCGGAACCCCCGCGGCGTAGAGCGCCGGAGGAGGTGGTGCCGCAGGCATCGTGGTGTCAACGACCCAGATGTCCGACTTGTCGGCATCGAGCGTGCCGTCCGGCTGGAGCTCGCCCGGGTTGAGGTTGTAGTCCTCGATGAACTCGTTGAAGAGGTTGAAGCGCCGCAGCGAGCCGATCCACGGCTGGGTGGGCTGGGGCGAGAAGCGGGGGAGGATCGCCGCGAAGCTCGACCCCGACGACTGCACCGAGGCGATCGCCGCCGAGGAAAACGAGGTGTTCTTGGCGTTGACCTCGTCGAGGATCGCGAAGACGGCGTCGGTGAGCGCCTTGGTGTTGGTCGCGCCGTAGAACTTGCCACCGCCGTACTGGGCGACCGTCTTCAAGGTGCCCGATGCGTTCGCGTCCTGGGCGAAGCCGATGGCATAGGTCGCGACCTTCTGCACCCCGGTGTAGTCGGTGCGCATGTCGTGCTCCCACCACCACTTCGCGACCCTCGCCGGGTTGAGCGAGATGCAAGAGCCGCTGACGCAGGTCACCGCCTGCCCGGTGATTGCCGCGGGGAGGCTGATGACCTCGCTGTTCGGCTCGCCGTCCGTAATGAGGATGATCGCGTTGAAGCCGCACGAGGCGCAGATCGACTTGTTGGCCACGGTCTCGTCGAAGTTAGCGCTGCTGGGGTAACCCCCTCCGAACCAGCCGACGAACGGATCCGCGCCGCCGGTCTTGTTCCTGAAGTAATGGCCCGCCGCGTACAGTGAGCTCGACATCGGCGTGGCGCCACCGAACGAAATCTTGCTCTGCAGCTTCTGCTCGAGCGCCGCCCGGTTGGCATCGACCGCGGCCGAGTTGAGCGGGAACGAGTCCGCGCAGGCGGGGCCGGTGTCCTCCACGTTGCAAATCCGGCTGCCGACGAAGCACCCTCGCCCGCCGCTGGCGCCGAAGGCCTGAAGCCCGAATCGGACGTTGCGGATGTCGTTGACCAGGTGCGACATCACCAGCACCGCGCCCGAGTCGCGAGGTGCGTAGAAGTTGAGGAACTTGCCCCAGATGCGGCGGTTGCTGCCGTCCTGCACCCAGTAGCCATTGGTTGTCAGGCAGGTGGAGCAGGCCCCCGCGTCAGTGCCGAAGCCCGCGCAGGCCGCGGCCGGGGTCCCCCACTTGGAGATCGCGCCACCGGTGTTCGCGTTGACGGGCACCCCAGGGAAGTCGGTGCCGTACCCTCTCTGGGGGACCTCGTAGTACTGGGTGATGTCGAACCAATTCGTGTTGTACACCGGCGCCCCGGCGACGATGTCCGAGACCATCGGCTGGTACGTCGCCGCCGGGTCGAAGCCGAGGTCGGAGATGCCGGCATGGGTGCAGCCCTTGTTGCCCGGCCAGGTCTGCGGCCAATCGTGCATCGAGCACGAGGTGTCGAAGACGAACAGCACGTTCGCCGCACCACCGCCGGAGGTGAAGAACTTCTCGTCGCTACCCTTGGTGGGGTTGAGCAGCCCGTCGAGTCTCGAGGTCGACTGCACCAGACACGAACCCGGATCCTGGGCCCAGGCGCCCGTGCCGCCACCCAGCACCATCCCGACGGCGGTCATCCAGATGATCTTGTTCTTCAGGGTCATGGCGCTCTCCTCAGATTCCGTAACGGAAGACAAACTCGACCTCGGACTCACGGGCGGAGCCGACCGCCCCGGCTTCCTGGCACTTCATCGCGACCCGGTAATAGACGCCGCCCAGATCCGGATCGCCGATGATGTTCGACAGGTCGCGGATCTGCCCAGGTCCAAACGCCTTGCCCGGCGCGATGCCAATCCGCGAAACGGCCGGAGTGACGTTCAGGTCGTCGCCGTAGTGGCCCGGAGCCATCAAGCTCTGCTTGCTGGTCGTGCCGTCGTCCTTGAGGCTGACCGACGCGAGCATCAACAGGCTGATGTCCGTGTTCTTCCGGAGGCTCGACAGCAGGTACCGGCGAGCGGTGTCCGCGCAGGCGGTCAAGCGATCCCCCTTGATCTTGCTCAAGGCCGCTTCGCGGTTCGTCCCGGTGAACCGGATTGCCCCCACCACCAGCACCATCAAGACCGCGAGTGCGATCATCGTCACCATCAGCGAATTGCCTCGAGCGGACATGGTCAACCTCCCCAGTTATTGAGATTCGTAGGGCCCAACGGGGGCGTGAACATCGAGCGAGAAAGCAGGTTCGGCGTTCGCACCGTCGTTCCGACGCTGACGTGAAAGTAGCCATCGGGCGCAGCGGCCGCGGTCGGATCATCTGCCAGCCGCGGCTGCGCAAAAGAGCTGCGCCGCTCTTCGCGTCGAGAACGAACGGAGAGGTCGAACGTCACCGCCCGAACGTTGGCGACGTCCGTCGTGAATCGCAGGGGGTCGGTGTAGTCCAGGTCGTAGGTGGGACGGACGCCGGTCGCGGTCGGAAGCTTGAAG
>JAYVRT010000525.1:0-5389 GCA_043776025.1 Archangiaceae bacterium
CAGCTGAACGCCTTCCAAGCGCCAGGTGCCTTTTTCGCACCGATATGACGCCCGATATGACGGTCTGCCGCCTTCGCCGATCTCGTGAACCGAACAAAAATGGTGTGAATTCGCCGACACGCGATTTGTGCGGATGCGCGCCGCGGCCCTGCCAGTGGGTTCGATTGCTGGCTCCGGAGGCCAGACTTCTGGCCGCCGGCTCAGCCCAAGACCAGAAGTTGCGGTTCTTCAGTGGCGCAGCACGGTGCCGGCGGCGCCGACGGCCCAGATGTCTGCTGCCGAGTTGCCCCCGGACTCCATGTAGGACGTTGATGGTCCCCCTCGTCATCGAGCTCCCCGCCGCTCGCCCGGCGCTGCAGGTCGAAATCGACTCAGCGGCAGCGGAAGTCCACGGGAGTTAGACTCGAGCGCAATGCACGGACTTCTCACCACGCACGACGTCGCCGCCATCGTTGGCGTCCACCCCTTCACGGTCGCGAAGTGGATCGACAAGGGCTACCTGAAGGCCTGGCGCACGGCCGGCGGCCACCGCCGGGTGAAGACGGAGGACCTGCGCGCGTACCTGCTTGCGAACAACCGCCCCGTGCCGAAAGAGCTGGGCGAAGGCGCGACGAAGATCCGGCTGCTGGTCATCGACGACGAGCGGATCGCCCTCAACGCCATCGCCCGCTCCTTCAAGCCGTTCGCCGCTGAAGTCGAGCTGACGGTGACGGATTCGCCCGTCGATGCGCTGCTGCTGCTGATGGACCTCAAGCCCGACGGCGTGCTCATCGACATCAACATGCCCGGGCTGGACGGCTACGAGGTGTGCCGTCGCGCGAGCCAGTACCCGTCGCTGGGCAACACCGTGCTCGTTGCGATGACTGCGCTGCACCGGCCGGACGTCGTCAAGACTGCCCTCGCGGCTGGAGCGGTTGCCTGCCTGGCGAAACCGTTCAACGCACAGGACGTCCTTGGCCTCATCCGGACCCGGGCCGTGGTTGCGGTGACGGCGCGGAGGAGCGCTGCCCACCGCCGAGTCCACCCGACGAAGTCCGCCGAAGCCAGGTAGCAGCGCCGGCCGCGCCGGTGTGCGGAGTAGATTCGCGCCGGACCCGGGCCGAGCGCGAGCCAATGGCGCGGAACAGACGCGCACACAAGTCGCTTACTGTGTACAGTTGTTCTCGGCTTCGATGACCTCTGCGTCCCTACACTCCCTGCCTGATGCATTCACCCGGGCTCAAGCCCAGCAGGCGGGCATTTCGAAACACCGCTTCTACCAACTGACCGCGAGCGGCGAGATTCAGAGGCTTGCCCGAGGGCTGTACCGACGCGCCCGCACCGAGGTGGCAGACGCGGACCTGCTGGAGATTGCCTTTCGCGCGCCGCGGGCAACCCTTTGTCTCGGCACGGCGTTGGCCAGGCACGGGCTGTCGGACGCGATTCCCCATGCGCTCGACGTCGCCATCCCCCGGGGCACCCGGGCACCCGTCACCGCGGCTCCGGTGCGGTGGCATCGCTTTGCCCCTCAGACCTTCGGCCTGGGCCGGCAGACGCAGCAGCTCGGTTCGGGTCTCGAAATCGGCATCTACACCGCCGAGCGCAGCATCCTCGATGCGTTCCGGACCCGCGGGACGTCAGGACACGACGTCGCCTACGAGGCGCTCCGGCGCTGGTTGCGCCAGCGCGGCCACCAGCCGTCGACACTGCTGGCGTTGTCGAAGACCTTCCCGCGGACGATGCGCCCACTGCGGCAGGCCCTGGAGATTCTCCTGTGAGCCGCGTCACGCGGGGGACCGTGGCCGGCCGCGCATACCTGGATCTTCAGGCGAAGGCGCGCCGAGACAAACGGGCAACGGCTGAACTGCTGCAGTTGTATGCGCTGGAGGGGTTTCTCGGGCGGATGGCGGCATCCGCCGCGGCGAAGAACCTGGTGCTCAAGGGCGGCGTGCTGCTCGCGGCGTACGACACCCGCCGCCCGACCCGAGACATCGACCTTGCAGCCCGGCACCTCGCGAACGACACCGGTCGCGTGCTCGCGCTGGTGCAAGAGGTACTCTCGGAGACGACGGACGATGGCTGGATCTACGGCGCACCGGCGGCCGAGCAGATTCGCGCCGATGAGAAGTACTCCGGAGTGCGCGTCAGGGTTCCCGCCACTCTGGCCGCCGCGAGGGTCTCGTTTGACGTCGACGTCAGCGTCGGAGATCCAATCTCGCCGCGGGCCCGTGACGTCGAGGTGCCACGTCTTCTCGGCGGGAGCATCAGGGTGAAGGGCTACCCATTGTCGATGGTCTACGCGGAGAAGCTTGTCACCGCTGTCCAGCGAGGGGCCGCCAACACCCGGTGGCGCGATTTCGCCGACGTGTTTCTGCTGTCGGGCCAGCACGAGACCGCCGCCGAAGAGATTGGCGAATCAGTCGCCCGGGTGGCGCGTTTCCGCCAGGTCGCCCTGACTTCGCTGTCTACGGTGCTCGAAGGTTTCGGGGAGCAGGCTCAGTCGAAATGGGCGGCCTGGGTGCGAAGGCAGGGGCTCGGGGAGCGCCTGCCGGATTCGTTCGCAAACGTGCTCGAGCGCGTATTCGCCTTTGCGGACCCTGTCTTCGAAGAGCGCGCGGTAGGTCGATGGCTTCCTGCGCGTCGGCGATGGGTCCCGCCTGCGTCAACGCGCTGAGGCGGGGTGGCTCCACTCAGTCTGGAATCTCATCGCCAGCGAAGAGCGCGCCCCCGGGTCCCAGTCGCGGCGCCTCCGGACCCAACCATTCGAGCCGCGCGTCGCGGCCAGCAATGTGGATGGAACGGAAGTTCCAGGACCGGACGTAGAAGTGGTGAAGAAAGATGTCGGCAGGCAGCGTCGGCAGGCCCGTGGCCCCCTTCGCTGGGCCTTCGCCCGCGTCGATCCACAGCCCTTCCTTCGGAGTGTCGGCCCAGCCGGGGTCGCCCAGCGAGGGTGGCTCGATTGAACAGAAGAAAAGGCCAGCAACAGTCACCCGGGCGCGGCGCTCGACGTCCTGGCGTCTCGTCATCGGCAGTCGCAGGACCAGCGACAGGCTCGCACCGAGCCAGTCGATGGTGAGCCCCTCGAGGTAGGCGTCGTGGAAGCCCCAGGGCAACTCCGTTTCGATGTCAGCGAGGGTCGTCATCGGAGCGCCTCTCCATTCGAGCCCCGGCAAGTTTGGGGCGCACCGCATCGTAGAGCGTGAAGGACAAGGTGCATCGGGTCGCGACCAGTGCCCGGATCGCTCCGGCGCTCAGCGAGACACCCCGCGCTCCGATGCGCCCACGGCCGCGCAGCCCGATGTCCATCACCCGGCTGTGGCACGCGTCCCACTCGGCACGCGCGTTGGGTGGAAGTCGGGAGATGAGTCTGCCGAACCTCGCAATGGCGTCGCTCGCGTCGGCGGGTTGGGCCGCAAGCTCGACGGCCGCGAAGCAGTCCGTTCGCCGCAGGAACACGACGCTCTGCTCGAAGCTCTGCAGCAGGGTCTGGAAGGGGGCGTGGGTCGCCGACTCGATCTCCAGGTCGACGTTGATGAACTCGATGGGCATTTGCCTCAGTCTGCGGAGAGGACGTTCGACGCTCGCGACAGTCGAAGCTGACCGCGAATGTCGGCTCCTGCCGGTGAGCGTCGAACGGCAGACTGAACCCTCAGCGCGCCCCATCCAACGGCAGCTCCGAACGGGTGGCGGTCCGATCTGCCGCTGCGACCCGAAGTACGCTCCCCCAGATGGCGGACGTCGGACGCATCTGCGTGAAGCTTCGGGGCTCGGACGCGGGCCGCAGAGGCGTCGTCGTCTCCTCCGCCGGGGACCAACTGCTGTTGACCGGGCCGCGCGCACTCACCGGCGTCCGCCGCAGGGCGATCGCGCGATGGCACGTCGAGATGACGGACCGTCGGGTGGCGGTCGCCCCCGACGCCAGCGACGACGAGGTGCTCGCTGCACTCGAGCGCGAGGGGTTGGTCCCCTTCATCTGCGAGCGGGTGCTGCGCCCGTTGGCGCCCAACAGTGCGGCCCGGCTGTGGACTCAGGCGCGGCAACAGTGCCCGTTGGATTCCGACGCAGAGGCGCTCGCGAAGGAGCTTGGCCTCGACCCGCGGGAGTTGCTGAAGAACCGGCCGGTCGACGCGGCGCCTGGAACGCCGTCCGTCAGTGATTCCATTCGGGCGCTCAGCGCAGCACGACGCTCGCGCTGAGCTCGAGCCTTGGCCCTGATGGTCTCGAAGAGGCGGAGCGAGCGTCCTTGAAAGCCCGCTCGCGCCGCCCGGGTACGCTGAGGCGGCAGAAAGCCGCGCAGTTTCTCACGCGGTCAGGCGCCCTGCGTTTCAGTTGCCCGAATGCTGCGAGTCCCAGGCAACGTCGGCGGTCGGGTCGATGGTGACGCTCCCCAGGTCGAGCCTGTCGCTCCCGACGGCGAGCAGCATCTGCACCACCTTGCTGCTGGCCGAACTGGAGAGCACCTTCCACTGCAGCCCGCCGACAGCGCCGCCATTCAGGGTGACGGTCCCGGCCCAGACGAGGTGCGGCAGCGTCTGCCCCGACTTCATGAAAGTGCCGCGGTAGGTGTCGAGGACGGCGGTGACCGCGCCGCGCGCGATGGTCGTCAGCGAGGTGGCGAAGAGGAACGGCCCGGTGGTGTCCTGGCCCGAGTACACCTTGCGATTCACCGTCACGCTGGCCTGCGCCGTCTTCACCGTCCCGGCAATGTTGAGCGTGTCAGACGAGTCGCCCGAGGAGAAGACGTCGTGGTGCCAACTCGTGCTCAGCGACACCTCGTGCCTGGCACCGGTGGCGGTGAAGAACCAGCCATTGAACGTCTCGTGCGAGGGTCCGACCTCGAGCTGCAGGGCGGTGTCGGAGTCCGTCCAGGTCGCGAGGAGCAGGCACTGGTAGCATGCCGTCTCGCCTGCGAAGAGTCGCCCGGGGGTTGGACGTTGCTCAGGGTTGCCGTCCATCCGGTAGAGCTGTGCCGGTTCGCGCTGATCGCGGCCAATTGAAGGCGGTTGTCCCGGACTGATCGCGGGGAACTGGGTGGAGGGCGTCGGAGATCCCCGCGGCGACTGCGGGACGACGCGATGCCCGCCGGAGCGAGCGAAGCTCGCGCAGGCGGCTGAGCGGTGCTGCGAGCGAAGGAAGTTGAAGGGCCGGAGGGATTGAGGGACTTCGAAGTTGTCGAAGAACGGAGCCCTCATGAACGAAATACCTACTGCCCCTCCGGCGGCAGTGACATGCCTTGTTTCCAGCTACGCGTCGAGAGGTGGCACCGGACAAAAGGGTGGCACGCTCATCAACGAGACCGTGATCGACCTCGCGCCCACGAGACGATGATGAAGGACCCTGGCTCGTACCGGCCGGCTGAGTGTCGCTGCGGGTGCACGCGTCTGCACCTGCACGACCGGCGGGAGCGCAA
>JAYVRT010000526.1:0-5381 GCA_043776025.1 Archangiaceae bacterium
CCGCCGCCCAGGCCGCGGAGCAGGGCTTCTTTCGCACCGGAGATCGCGTCGGCCTGCTGGGAATCGGCAGCGGCCTCAACTGCCTCATGCTGGGAGTTCAATGGTGACCTTCGACATCGCCCCGTACAAAGAGCTCTACCCGTGGGAAGGCCAGCGCCTCGACGTCGGCAACGGGGTGAAGCTGCACTACCTCGACGAGGGGCGCGGCGAGCCGCTGGTGATGCTCCACGGCAACCCGACCTGGTCGTTCTACTGGCGCAACCTCGTCAAGGGCCTGAGCGGCACGCATCGGACGATCGTCCCGGACCACGTCGGCTGTGGCCTCTCGGACAAGCCGGGCGACGACAGGTACGAGTACGTGCTCGAGCGCCGGGTGAAGGATCTCGAGGCGCTGCTCGATCACCTCGGCGTCACCAAGGACATCACCCTGGTGCTCCACGACTGGGGCGGGATGATCGGCATGGCGTTCGCCACCCGGCATCCGGAGCGGATCAAGCGGCTGGTGGTGCTCAACACCGCCGGCTTCGGCCTGCCGCAGGGCCGCAAGCTGCCCTGGCAGATCTCGGTGGTGCGTCACCTGCCGTTCTTCGCGGTGCCGGTGCGCGGCTTCAACGCCTTCTCCCGCGGCGCGAACCGCACCTGCTCCACCCGCCCGGGCCGGATGACCCAGACGGTGAAGCGCGCCTACCTCGCGCCCTACGACTCCTGGGAGAACCGGATCGCGGTGCAGCGCTTCGTCGAGGACATCCCGCTCAAAGAGGGCGATCGCAGCTGGCCGCTGGTGAAGGAGGTGTCGGATCGCCTCGAGCAATTCCGCACGGTGCCGCTGCTGATCTGCTGGGGCGGGAAGGACTTCGTCTTCGACGATCACTTCCTCGCCGAGTGGCGCCGCCGGCTGCCGAACGCCGAGGTCCACACCTTCCCCGACGCGGGCCACTACGTGCTCGAGGACGCGCACGAAGAGATCCTGCCATTGATCCGCGACTTTCTTGGGCGGAACCCACTGACCCACGCTTGAGCGCGCCCACCGCCAACATCGCGTCGCACCTGCCGGCGATGGCCCGGCTCGACCCCTCACGCAAGGCGATCATCGCGCCGGAAGGTTCGCTGACCTTCGGCGAACTCGACGCCCAGAGCGACTGCTACGCCCGGGGCCTGACCGAGATCGGCATCGGCCGTGGAGTGCGCACGGTGTTGATGGTGCCCCCGAGCCTCGACTTCTTCCCGCTGGTGTTCGGGCTGTTCAAGGCAGGAGCGGTGATCGTGATGATCGACCCCGGCATCGGCCGGCGGGCGCTGCTCTCGTGCCTCGACGAGGTCGAGCCGGAGGCGTTCATCGGCGTACCCGCGGCGCACCTGGCGCGGCTGCTGTTTCCCCGGCCGTTCCGCAAAGTCCGGGCGAAGGTCACGGTCGGGCGGCGGCTGTTCTGGGGCGGGCACACGCTGGCCGACCTGCGCCGGCTCGGTGGCGCTGCGCCGTTTGAGATGGCGGCGCCGGCGCCGAAGGAGACCGCGGCGATCCTCTTCACCTCCGGCTCCACCGGGATCCCAAAGGGCGCCGTCTACACCCACGAGGTGTTCGACGCGCAGGTGCGGATGATCCGCGACACCTACGGAATCCAGCCGGGGGAGATCGACCTGCCGACGTTCCCGCTCTTCGCGCTCTTCGACCCGGCGCTGGGGATGACCTCGGTGCTGCCGAAGATGGACTTCCGCTTCCCCGCCCGCGCCGAGCCGGCGGAGCTGGTGCGGGCGATCACTACCCACGGCTGCACGATGATGTTCGGCTCGCCGGCGCTGCTCGACAACCTCGGGCGCTACGGCGTCGAGAAGGGCATCAAGCTGCCGACGCTGAAGCGGGTGCTCTCCGCGGGAGCGCCGATGCGCAACGACGTGCTCGAGCGGATGACGAAGCTGCTCGAAGGAAACGCGCAGGTCTTCACTCCGTTCGGCGCGACCGAGTCGTTGCCGGTGGCGAGCATCGGCAGCCGCGAGGTGTTGGAGGAGACGGCGACCGGGGCGGCGGCGGGCCAGGGTGTCTGCGTCGGAAAGCCGGTGGTGGGGATGACGGTGCGGATCATCGGGATCTCCGACGCGCCGATCGCCCAGTGGTCGGACGCGCTGCTCGCTCCGCCTTCAGAGATCGGGGAGATCACCGTGCGCGGCCCGGTGGTGACCCGCGAGTACTACGCGCGCCCGGAGCAGACGGCGCTGGCGAAGATCCAGGAAGGAGACGAGATCGTCCACCGGATGGGCGACGTCGGCTACTTCGACGCGCAGGGACGGCTGTGGATGTGCGGCCGCAAGAGCCACCGGGTGGTGACGCAGGAGCGCACGCACTTCACCGTGCCGGTGGAAGAGGTCCTCAACCAGCACCCGCAGGTGCGGCGGACGGCGCTGATCGGCCTGGGAGAGCGCGGGCAGCAGCAGCCGCTGGTGCTGGTCGAGCGCGAGCCCGGAGGAAAGTCGGGCGACGACGTGGTGCTCACTGAGCTGCGCGCACTGGCGGGCAAGGTGCCGCTGACCGCGCAGCTGCAGCGCTTCGAGATTTTTCCCGGCGTCTTTCCGGTCGATGCCCGGCACAACGCGAAGATCGAGCGCGAGAAGCTCACCCGCTGGGCGACGGAGCGAAGGTCGTGAGTCCCCTCCCGTTCATCCCGAGCGGAGTCGAGGGACGCGGCGCCGTATCGTCCCTCGACTTCGCTCGGGATGAACGGAGCAGAGGTAGCCGATGAGGGCCCTGGTTACCGGCGGCGGCGGGTTCCTCGGCGGCGCGATCGTCCGGCGATTGCTCGAGCGCGGCGACTCGGTGCGGGTGCTCGCGCGGGGCGAGTACCCGGGGCTGGCGAAGGAGGGCGCCGAGTTGGTGCGCGGCGACATCCGTGATGCCGAGGCGACGACGAGGGCATGTGCGGGGATCGAGGTCGTCTTTCACACCGCGGCGAAGGCAGGCGGCTGGGGCGACCCGAAGGAGTTCGAGGCGATCAACGTCCAGGGCACGGCGAACGTCATCGCCGGCTGCCGCGCGGGCAAGGTGCCGGTGCTGGTCCACACCAGCTCGCCGAGCGTGGTCCATTCAGACGCCGACATCGAGGGCGCCGACGAGTCGGTCCCCTACGGCACCCACTTCACCGCGGACTACCCGCGCACCAAGGCGCTGAGCGAGCAGTTGGTGCGCGCGGCCTCCGACGCGAGCCTTGCGACGTTGGCGTTCCGGCCGCACTTCATCTGGGGCCCAGGTGACAACAACCTGCTGCCTCGGCTGCTCGCCCGCGCCCGCGCCGGGAAGCTGCGCCAGGTCGGCACGCGCGACGTGAAGACCGACACCAACTACATCGACAACTGCGTCGACGCCCACCTGCTCGCGGCAGAGAAGCTCCGCGCCGGCGCGCCGCTGGGCGGCCGCACGTACTTCATCAGCGACGGCGAGCCGATCGGCGTCTGGACGATGGCGAACCGGCTGCTCGCGGCCGCCGGCGCGCCGAAGGTCGGGCCGCCCGTACCCGCCTGGCTGGCCTACGGCCTGGGCGCGACGCTCGAAGCGGCGCACGCGGTCTTCAACATCCAGCGCGAACCGATGATGACGCGCTTCGCCGCCAGCGAGCTGTCTCACGCGCAGTGGTTCGACATCTCCGCGGCGCGGCGCGACCTGGGCTACGCGCCGCGGGTCAGCATCGACGAGGGGCTGCGGCGGTTGCAGGCGTCGTTTCAGAAAGAGCAGGCGGCCTGAAGAGACGCGCAAGCTGGAACTCAGATCGCACTCTTCATGCGCGCGCGGATCGCCCTCAGGCTGACCTCAACCAACTTGTCCTTCGGCCTGGCGACGTGAGCCTTCACATCGATCAGATCGTCGAGCGCAATAACCCTGCAGGGGCGTTCGAAGAGCACGAGCGTCGCCGCGCGGGCCGCGACCGCTTGGAACTTGCCGATCGGAGGAACCTCACTAAGAACGTCGAGGATCCCCAGCGAAGTCTCGAGGTAGAGGTTCTTGAAGTGCGACAGATTTTCCGCGGTCCGCTCCACCCGGGGCTTCCCCAGCGTCTGGTAGAACCGCGGCCCCAGCGGCATCACGACCCCGAGGAGCCGCTCGAGGTTCTCGTGAGTGAAAGGGGCGGCGACGTCCAAATCCTTGGTGAATTGTTCCGAGCCCCACGCAATCGCGGCGACTCCGCCCACGACGACCAACTCCACTCGAGCGTCAAGCAAGCGCCGAAGCAGCTCAGGAGTCTGCTGACTGGGCCTTGAGGCTGAGCTGCTCATAGGTATGCGTCATCTCGTCGAGTTGGAGCAGTCGCTCGGTGGGGGTCAGCGACAAGTTGTGCTCGATTTGGCCGACGTCGATACCGAAGTCGATCGCCGCATCCCACTCCGGCCCGTAGCTCGGGTAGACCCGCCGCAGCACCGGTCTCAAGTCGAGCGCATCACAATCTTCGGGCTTGGTGGGATCCACAAAGAGACCTTAGCCCCAACGCAATCGCGCTGCTCCGATCATGCCTCTACTGAAGGCGGTGAAGGTGCCGCCTGGCCGCCGCGCCAGAGAAGAACGGGCGGCCTGAGCCGGTTTTCGGTGCCCGTGGCTCTTGGCTGAAGTGGCCGGGGAAACAGGGAGAACAAACCGATGAAGACGACGGCATTCTGGGTGGCGGCAGTGGTGTTGAGCGGTTGCGGGCTGGGGGCGGGGCTGGGGAATTCGGCCTCGAGCAGCTCGAACCTCAACGGCAGCGGGACCTCCGTGGACGACGGGGGCATCGCCAAGGCCGAGGGCGGCGGCGGGCCGGAGTGTCCACAGCCGAGCGCGCCCCCTTACGCTTGCGAAGTCGAGGCGACCGCCCTCAAGGGCTGCACCCTCAGCGGCGCCGCCTGCACCGCCGAGCTCGCCGCCTTCGACGCCTGCCAGGCCCTGGCGCCGCCGCCTCCGTTCGACCCGTGCGAGGCGCAGTTCGTCGCCTACAAGCAGTGCGTCACCGCGCCTGGCGCCGGAAAATGCGACGCGGAGCTCGACGCCGCGAACGTCTGCGTCAAGCTCTACCCGCCGCCTCCGCAGTGCCTCCCGCCTCCGCCGAAGAAAGAGCCGTGCGACGGCGACTTCAAGGGCGAGGATCCCTGCCTGCCGCTGATCGAGTCATTCAAGGACTGCGCGGTGAAGACGCCGGGCGCTGCCTGCGACGCGCTGCTCACGGCGTTCGATCCCTGCGAGGCCAAGGGCTCGACCCCGCCGCCGGGTCCGTCTAAGCCTTAACGCCCGTGCCCGCCGCGCTGCTCACCCCGCTCGCCTTCGACGCGCATCCAGACGATGCGGAGCTGGTGGCGCGCGCGCAGCGGGGCGAGGAGTTCGCGTTCGAGGTCCTCTACCGCCGCCACGTTCAATTCGTGGCGGCGGT
>JAYVRT010000527.1:0-20312 GCA_043776025.1 Archangiaceae bacterium
CACATCGGCAAGACGAAGATGAAGTTCGTCGACGAGATGGCCGCGTTCAAGAAGCTGCGGGACGACGCCGAGAAGAAGAAGGAAGAGAAGAAAGACGATCCCGCGGCGAGTGGCGACGTCGAGAAGTCCGCCGCTTCGGCCTCCGGCGAGGCCCCCGCCGCCGAAGGAGAAGGGGAAGCGGCCGCCGAGGGCGAAGCCGAGCCGTCGGAGGGCGGCCCGAAGACGATCGCCCGGCCCCAGCTGGAGCGCGGCGAGCGCAAGCCGATCGCCCGGCGCGGGCCCGAGCCGAAGGGGCTCGCCGGCGCGATCGAGAAGTTCAAGGCGTTGCCGCCGAAGCAGCGGGTGATGATCCTCGGGGGCGCCGGCCTGGCGATGGTCCTCTTCTTCGTGCTGCTCGCGGCCACCCGGCCTCCGCCGGTGCCGGTGGTCGACCCGCGCAAGGGGCAGGCGGCGGAGAAGATGCAACTGGCCCGCGAGGCGGTGCGTGGCGAGCACTACGAGGACGCGATCTCGCTGATCGAGGCCGCGGAGAAGCTGCAGCCGGGGGTCGATCAGACCAAGCTCGCCGCCCAGTCGCGCGACGCGCTGGCGATTCAGCGGGCGCTGGAGTCGATCAAGGGGATGATCGAGCAAAACCGCTTCGACGACGCCCGCACCGAGTTGGCCCGGGTGCCCCAGGGCTCGATCAAGGCCGAGGAGGCGAAGGCGAAGCTCGCCGACGCGCTCAAGGAAGGTGAAGCGAAGTTCAAGCGAGGGAAGATCGACGAGCTGCTTGCCGCGGGAGAGATCGAGGCCGCGAAGCAGCTGTTCGTCGAGCTGCCGGACACCGACCAGCGAGAGGTTGCGCCGAGGATCGCCGAGGCCGAACAGCAGGCGGAGGATCTGAAGAAGCAGGCCGAGCTCGACGCGAGGCACCAGGTGGCGAACGCGGTCAACGCGGCGAAGAACCGCAAGGCCGAGGCGATGGACCTGGCGTTCGCGGTGGTGCAGCGCAAGTTCGCCGGCAGCGAGTGGCAGCGGGCCGGCGCGGAGTGCGACCGGGTGATCGACCAGAACGCGGGCGACGAAGAGATTCGGAGGCGGGCAAAGCTGCTGCAGCAGATCATCCCCAACTTCGGCCGCAACTACGAAGACGGGATGAAGAAGTTCCGCGAGGGGCAGGTCTCCGCCGCCGCCAAGCCGCTGCGCCAGGCGCGGGCCTTCTATCAACAGATGGGCTTCCGCACCGCGATCGGGGCGGAGATCGACGAGAAGCTGGCCCAGGCAGCGGTGATGGCGGGGAAGGACGCTCTGCTGCGCGAGGATCTCTCCACCGCGGCGGTGAACTTCCGCGACGCGGTGAAGCTCGACCCCACCGACGGCCGCGCCAAGTCGGGGCTGGACGAGGTGATCAACCGGGCCGAGGACCTCTACCAGTCTGCCTACATGATCCGCGATCGGGACCCCCGCGAGGCGCTGAAGAAGTTCAAGGTGGTGGTGGACGTGACCCCTGCCGGGTCAGCGACCCACGAGAAAGCGAAGAACCAGATCGCGGCGATGCAGCCGTAGACGCGGATCCGGATTGCGCTCCAGCGTTGTAGGCTCCGGCCCCCCATGAGCGGATCCTCCCTACGCGAGCTTGGCCTCGACCTGATCGCAGACAGCCAGTGGGAGCGAGCGCTGGGCGTCCTCGCCGAGGCGGTGCGCCGCCAGCCAGGAGATCACCGCGCGCGGGTGCTGGCGGCCAGGTGCTACGAGAAGCTGAGCGAGCCAGAACGCGCGGTCACCGTGCTCCACGCCTGCGCCGAGGGGCTGCTGCGCCGCGACTACCTGCTGTCGGGGATGGCGGCCTGCAAGCAGGCGCTGCTGTTGTCACCCAACGAGCGCCGCCTCACCGAGACGCTCTACCGGATTCATTCCCGCGCCGCGCGCACCGCCCTCGGCCGCGCCGCCGGCCCCCCGCCGCTGCCGCCGGAGACGCTCTACGACGGCAAGGTCGAGACCGACCTGATGTCGTTGCACGGCAGCAACCTCTCGGACAAGGCGATCGAGGTCCTCGGCGCGCCCGACCTCTCTGGCCCCGCGGCGGACCCGGATGCCCGGCCGCCGCTGCCGCTGTTCTCCGAGCTGGAGCGCGAGGCCTTCGGTGCGCTGGTGCAGCTGATGACCTACCGCGAGGCCGCGCCGGGCACGGTGGTGAGCGCAGAGGGCAAGGGTGGGGACACCATCTGTGTCATCGTCGCCGGCAAGGCCGAGGTCACCCGCATGGTCGACCAGGAGGCGAAGACGCTCGCCTTCCTCTCCGGCGGCAGCATCTTCGGCGAGCTCTCGGTGCTCACCGGGGCGACCCCGACCGCCACCGTCACCGCGGTCTCGGAGTGCGACCTGTTCGAGATCAAGCGCGAGCACCTCAACCAGTTGTCGCGCGCCCACCCGTCGGTGAACCAGGTGCTCGCGACGTTCGCCCAGGCCCGCATGGCGAAGAACCTGGTGGCGACCGCGCCCCTGTTTCAGAGCATCCCCGAGGCCGAGCGCGGCGCGTTGCTCAGCCGCTTCCTCTTCAAGGGACTCGCCGCCAACGAGAAGGCGATCGTCGAGGGCGAGTACCCCCCGGGGATGTACATGGTCCTCGCCGGCGAGCTGGTGGTGCAGAAGTCGGACCCCGCCGGCGGCATGGTCTCGTTGGGCATCTTGCGCGAGGGAGACATCGCCGGAGAGATGTCGCTGCTTTCCGGGCTTCGCGCCTCGGCGACGGTGCAGGCGACCCGCAAGACCGCCGCCGCGTTCCTCGACCGCAAGGCGTTCGACGGGCTGCTCAAGGCGTTCCCCACCATTCGGCAGTTCCTCGAGGGGCTCTCCGAGCGGCGGATGAAGATGATCGGCGAAGCGCTGCGGCCCGCGGAGATCCTCGACGCTGACGAGCTGGTCGTTGAAGGATGATCAACGGCCGCACCCTGGCGATCGCCGCCGCCGTCCTCGCCGCGGTGCTGACGCTGGTGCTCTGGCCGAAGAAGGCGCCCAGCGCGGAGGACCAGATCCGCACCCTGGTCGCGCGCTGCGTGCGTTCGGCCGAGGAGAAGGATCTCTCGGCGATCTCCGACGCGCTCGCGCCGGACTTCAAGGGCCCGCAGGGCGCCTCCCGCGAAGAAGTGAAGGGGACGATCGCCTTTCAGGTGCTGCGGGGGGGCGAGGCGACCACCGTCTTCAACCCCAGCCTCGACGTGACCGTGACCACCCCCACCACCGGAAGCTTCAGCGGCAAGTTCGTCTTCGCCCGGGGGAAGGCAAAGGCCGCGGCGCAGATGTCGGCGTACCAGATCGACTGCGCCGTCGAGAAGCGCGACGGCAAGTGGCTCTTCGTCTCGGCCACCTACCGCGAGCTTTAGAGGGTTACGCCGAGAAGATTCGGCGCAGCGTCGGCACCGCGTCGGCGACTTCGGCCCCGGCGACGCACAGCGACATCGGCACTGCGTTCACCTCGAGGCGGCTGACGTGCAGCGGCTGGCCGTCCCACTCCAGCTGGGCCAGGTGTGACGAGGCCCCGACCGCGCCCATCCACTCCACGTCTCCCGCGCCGGCTCCGGCGACGAGGGTGCCGTCCTGGGTGGCGAGCGCGACCGCCTTCACGCCGGGCTTCTTGCACAGCGACGAGAAGTAGAGCGACAGCGCCTCGTGGGGAGTGCTGCTCCGGGCGACGCGACGTTCGTGGTTCATAGACACAAGGACCTTGTTCAAGGCGCAGCGTTACTGGATCAGCTTCGTCGCCTCTTCCTTCCAGGCCTTGGCGATCTCCTTCTGCTTCGCCGCGACCAGCTTCTTGTGGACATCGTCGACGATCGCGTTGAGCTGCTCGCGCGGCGCCTGCAGCGTCTTCAGCCGCGTGAGCGCGAAGGCGAAGTTCTGACAGCCGGGGGCGTAGTCGGTCTTGGCGAACTGGACCTCGCCCATCGCGATGTACGCCTCGGCGAGCTGCCCGGTGCCGTCGGTGGGGGTGATGTCCACCAGCAGCGCGCCCGCCTTGTCGTACTCCTTGCGCTGCACCAGCAGGGCGGCCTTGGCGTAGTTGGCGCGGACCTGGTTGATGCTGTGGGCGGCGATCGCCTTGTCGTAGGCGGCCATCGCGTCGTCGCCCTTGTTCGCCGCGAGCAGCAGGTTGCCGCGGGCGAGCCAGTAGCGATCGTCGCGATCGAGGTAGACCTCTTCCTTGCCGGAAGAGTCGGTGTTCTTCACGTTCTTGAACTGGGCCTCGTACTTGTCGAGCAGCGCCAGCCCGGCGTCGAGGCTCCCGGCCTGGAGCAGTAGCAAGGCGCCGTCGAAGTAGAACAGCGGCGAGACCTTGTTCTTCGCCAGCACCGCGTCGAAGGCGGCGGCGGTGCCTGGGTCCTTCTTCAAGCCGGTGGCGCGGGCCTTGGCGTAGAGCGCCCAGGCATCGTCGGGGTTGGCGGCGAGCGCCTCGTTCGCGGCCTTGATCGCGTCGTCGTACTGCTGCTGGATGTTGAACAGCTCGGCCTTGACGGTGAGCAGCCGCGCCTTGAGCGCCGGGGTCAGCTCGGCCGCCGAGAGCTCGGTGACCAGATCCTGCGCGTCCTTGGTGTTGGTGTTGCGCAGGGCCTTGGTGAGCGCGGCGTCGATGCGCGCGAAGAGGTGCTCGGGGTTGGCGGCGAGCGCCTTGTTGAACGAGTCCTGCGCCTGGGGAAACAGGCCCTCGGCCAGGTTCGCCTCGCCGAAGCCGACGGTGTAGGTCGGGTCTTTCCACGCCTTGTCGGCGGCGGAGATGAAGCCGCTGCGGGCGAGCTTGAGGTTGCCCTGTGCCTGGAGCGCGAGCGCCTGGGCGAAGAACAGCCGGGGGCTGGCGCCCCCACGCTTGCGCAGCTCTTCGATGTAGTCCTCGGCGTCCTTGGTCTTCCCCTCGGCGATCAGCTGCAGCGCCTTGCTCGCGTGGCGGTCTTCGCGGTTGCGGTCGTCGGCCTTCTCGGCCTTCGCCAGCCACTCCTTGGCCTTGGCCTCTTCGCCGGGGAGCTTGTGCACCGTCCACAGCTCGGTGTGGAGCGCGCAGGCGAAGCAGATGCCGTCGGCGGACGAGGAGTCGATCGCGAGGATCTCGTCGGCCTTCTTCAGCGCGAGGGTGAGGTCGGCCGGGTTGTCCTTGATGGCGATGAGGCGGGCCTCCTTCATCCGCTCGCCGGTCTCCTTCTTCACCGTGCCGCGCTGGTAGAAGAAGTAGACGGCGCCCGCGAGCACCGCGGCCACCAGGCCGATCTGGAGAATGGCAGAGCCGAAGCCCTCCTTCTTCTTCCAGTCGCCGACATCCTTGGTCTGGTCCACCGCCATTTTGTTTAGACCCCTGTGTGCGAAGCGCGCGAAAACGCGGGCATATAGGCGTGCAAAAAACACAGTGTCAACGAACACATGGCCCAACTTCTCGAAGGCCCAAAGGGTCTACTGAGGCGGGTCAGTAGGCTTCGTAGGGAAGGCGGCTGCGCTCGCTCCACTTGCGGAAGCTCGGCCGGTTCCACTGAGCCTCGGCGTAGGCCTTCAGCTTCTTCGGCAGCGGGTCGCCGTTGAGGGCGAGCCGGTTGAGCATCATCCCCAGGTCGGTGTCGGCGATGCACCACTGCTCGAAGAGGGTCGTCTTCCCGTCGGGGATCAGCCGGCTGGCGACGGAGATCAGCCGCTGGGCGGCGGCCGCGCCGTTGGGCGACAACGGGTGGCGGGTGACCTCGTACCAGACGGAGTGGGTCGACCGTTCCTCGCGGATCGGCATCAGGTCCGAGCGGACCCAGGCCTGGACCTCGCGGCAGATGCCGCGCTGCTTCAAGTCCTCGGGGTAGAGGCGGGGGTATTTCGGCGCGGGAAAGGTCTCGGCGAGGTACTCGCAGATCGCCGACGACTCGGCGAGCCAGTAGTCGCCGTGCTGCAGCGCAGGAACGCGGCCGGTGTGGGCCCGGTAGCCTTCCTGTTGGTGCTCCTTCTTGTTGAGCGCCACCTCTTTGACGGTGTACGGCAGCCCCTGCTCCTCGAGCGCGACGAAGGCCGAGAGCGCGTAAGGGCTGATCCAGAAGCCGTCGACGTAGAGGGTGAGCGCGTCCATCAGATGCCCGAGGTGATCTTCCACAGGTGCTTCGCCTTGTCGGCGAGGTGGAAGGTCATCTGCTTGATCTCGGTCTCCTGCTGCGCGCGCGGGTTGAGGCCCGGCATCCGGTAGGTCGTGGTGTAGGTGAAGGTCGCGAAGGCGTTGCCCAGCTCCTTGTCGATCTCGATCTTGCGAACCCCGAGCTCCAGCTTCACGTCATCGAGCTTCGCCATGCGCGCCGGGAGCACGGTGAAGAGCGTCTTGTACTCGAGGTCGTCGTCGGGCGAGGCGCTGCCACCGTCGTCGCGAAAGGTCTCGTCGGCGAGGTCGACGATCGTCTGGGCGTTCTTGGTCTCGACCGCCTTCCGGTACGTCTCCATCACCTCGAGGATCGTCCGGGTGTCGTCGTTGTCGTCGATCTCGGTGCCGGGGATCTTCCGGGTGGCGCAGCCGGTCGCGAGCGCTACAACCAGCAACACCATCAGCGGCTCGAGCGGGTTCATGTGGCTCCCAACAGAATGACGGGGGTGCGCATTTCCGCGGCCTTCACTTCGGCGCACGGATGACCTCGGCGATGTAGCGGTTGAGCACCGGCAGCTGGGCGTCGAGGATCTTCAGGCCCTCGCGCTGGATCACCGCCTCGCCGATCATCGCCAGCGGCTTCAAGAGAAAGGGGAGCTTGAGCTTGATCTCACCCTCCATCGTCAGCTCGCATTGACCGCCCGCCTCGCGCAGCCGCAGCACGCCGGTGTTCTCCATCATCGAGCTGATCTTGTGGCTGGTCGGCACGTTGACGAACTTCAGTTCCTTCTTGTTGCGATCCCAGGTCGAGGTCTCGATGAAGGCGAAGAACTCGGTCGGCACCTTCTTCGGGCCGATCGCTTCGATCACCGGCTTGGGGCGGTAGCGGACCTTGCGGTCGATGCGGACGCCGTCGTCCTTCTTGTCGACCAGCGCCACCTCGAGCAGCACGCCGTGGTGCTTCAAAAGAAAATCCAGGTACCCGGGGTCGATCAGCGCGGCCTCGGCTTCGGCCACCGTTCCGTTGACCCGCTGTCGCGATTCGAAGCGCATGGGGCCGCGCTGTTAGCGCAAAGGCCCTTCGGGCACCAGCGCCGCGCCGTAGGTGGCCGTCTCGAATTCGCAGCGGGCGAGCCATTCTTTGGCCCGGGCGCCGAAGGCGGCGGAGAACGCAGGCAGCCGGCCCTGGAGGTCGGCGACCCCCGCGCAGTCGCCCGAGAGGTAGAGCGCCTCGAGCTGCAGCCGCAGCGCCTCCTTGCGGATGCTGGGGCTCAGCGTGCCCTTCTCCAGTGCGGCGGCGAGGTAGGGAAGGGCGAGGGCCGGAGCGCTGCTCTGCGCCAGCCGGCGGCCGAGCAGGTAGTTGAGGGTCACGTCGTCCTCGTGGCCCTTGAGCGCCTCGCGCAGCACCAGCAGCTTGATGTCGTCGGCGCCGGTCTTGAAGTAGGCCCAGATCGCCTTGCCGGTGTCGGGGGCATCGAGCGCCTGGAGCTTCACCCGCGAGGTGCGGTCCATCGCCGGTGAGGGCTCGAGCTTGAGCACCTGCTCGAGGCGGGCCCGGGTCTCCTCGGGGCGTCCGCGGGCCCAGGCGAGGTCGGCTTGCGCCATCGCCACTTCGGCGGCGGGGCCCGGCTGATCCTTGACCGCGGCGGCGAGGGCCTGGAGCACGTCGGCGGCGTCGCCGGGCCGTCCGCTCTTCTGCAGCGCGTTGGCCTCGGCCAGCACGTGCCCCGGCTCGTTGGGTTGGAGCTCGACGCAGCGGTGGTACTTGCGCACCGCCTCGTCCGGGTCGCTCTGCACCAGCTCGCCCGCTTCCTGGCTGAGCCGGGCCACCTCGCGGGCGCACGGACGGCTGAAGAGGCTGCCGCGGTGGAACCGGCTGAAGGCCTGGTTCACCGCGGCGGGCTCGAGCGGCAGCGCCTCGAGCCACTTCTCCCACGCCTGCGCCAGCGTCGCCGGGCTCTCGCCATACACGCCCTGAAAGTCACCGGCGCGGTACAGCGCCCGCAGCTTCTCGGGCCCGTGGGTGTCTCCCAGCCAGCGAATGAAGCTGCCGGCGGCGGTGTACGCGCGCGAGGCCGGCGCGGCGTAGAAGCCCTCGGGCTGCAGCAGCGCCTTCAGGTCGGGCAGCAGCTTCTGTTGCCGCATTCCCGCGGCCCACTCGTGGAGCGTGAGGTCATCGACCGGGTCGTCGCCAGCCACGGCGAGGCCTTCGACGATCGTCGCGTTGGGCAACAGCCCGAAGAAGGTGGCGCAGACCCCGAAGGGAGGGGCGCCGAACGGGGCGGCCATCGCGTGCACCAGCTCGTGCTTGAGGACCGCGTGGGGAAACGGGGCGTCGTTGACGTGGACCTCGCGGCGCCAGGGCTTGGCGAACTGGGTGCCGCCGGCGCCGACGAGCGCCTGCTTTTCCTGCGCCGAGCGGTACCACCAGATGTGGACCCGGCCCGGGGGCGGCCCGCCGAGGAAGCGCGAGACCTGGGCGTGGCGGAACTCGAGGTCGCGAATGATCCGCTCGACCTCTTCCTTCGGCTTTCCCCTCGGGTAGTGGAGGACGAAGTGGTCCGACTCGCGCTTGCCACCCAGCTTCTCCTCCAGCACCGCGTCGTTCATTCGCGTGCCCAGCGAAGGGCCGCGCTGCTCGAGGGTGACGATCGCCGCGACGAGCGCGATCAACAGCAGCACCGCGCCCGGCCGCAGGTGGGGGCGCGTGAGGCCCCCGGTCTTCATGTCGAGCATCAGCGCCGGCCAGACGACGACGGTGAGCGCCACCAGCAGCGTCTCGAGGCGGAACCACAGCAGGGCGGCCCCGACGGCGAGCGCCTCATCGTACAGCGGCCCGGGCACGTAGCCGAGCAGGTGGTTGAAGGCGAAGACCTGGGGCCCGAGGATGATCGGCGGCAGGGTCACCACCAGCGAGGCCACCAGCGTCGAGAAGTAGAGCAGCGCCGCGGTCCACACCCGGCGGGTGGCGAAGCCGACGAAGACGCCGACGGTCGCGGAGAGGATCGCCGAGGGGATCGTCAGCAGCGGGAAAAACGCAAAGTGGCTGAAGGGATCACAGCGGGTCGAGGTGAGCGCGTAGATCACCGAGGCGGCCAGCGGAGGGACGAGCGCAAGGAGGTTGAGGGTGCAGGCGGCGGCGGCGGCCCGCAGCGCCGATGCGAGGGCTGAGTCCGACCGGGCGGCGTTCATCGGCCGGGGGTCGACGCCACGGATCAGGCGGCGCTCGAGCCGGGCAGCAGCGATGCCCGAGAAGCCGCCGAGCAGCCCCAGGCCGATCGCCAGGCTCTCCGCGAGCTCGTAGCCGGGCAGGCCGAACAGCGGCAGCATCACGAGCGCGGCGCCGCCCCCTGCCAGCAGGACCCAGACGAGCGCGACCGGAATCCGTCGGCCGACCGCGACTGCGCGGATCAACACTTGCGGCATTGCCGCCCGTATACTTGCCAGATGGCGGAAACCAAAGCTGGCATCGAGGGGCGGCAGGCGAACCGTGCGCCGATCGAGCTCAAGGTCGACTACAAGAAACTCAACTCGTTCTTCGCGGACTACACCAAGAACATCAGCAAGGGCGGCACCTTCATCAAGACGAAGAAGCCCCTGCCGATCGGCACCCGGTTTCTCTTCAAGCTCACCGTGCCGCAGCGCGAAGCGCCCTTCGAGCTGTTGGGCGAGGTCGTCTGGAGCCAGACCGACGGCGAAGAGCCGGGGATGGGGATCCGCTTCATCTATTCGAATGATCACCAGCGCAGCGACTTCGAGTCGGTCGTCGAAGAGCTGATGTCACAGAGCCTCGGAACCGAGCTGACCGGCAAGCTGCTGAACAAGCCGCTCAAGTCGTGAGGGCGAGGACCCTGCTGTGGGTGGCGCTGGCGCTCGTCGCTTGCACCTCGGAAGGAAAGCCGCCGCCCGCTGCCGCGCCGCACCCGCCGGTGCCCGCGGCCAACCCTCCCCCGACCGATCCCGCGGCCGAGAATTACCCGATGCCGGCGCTGCCGATGGCGAAGGTCACCTTGACCGACGCATTCAAAGGCACCCACATCGTCGAGGCCGAGGTCGCCGCCACCGGGGTCGCGCGCACCCGCGGCCTGATGTGGCGGACGCAGCTGGCGGCGGGGAAGGGGATGCTGTTCATCTTCCCGGCCGAGCAGGCGCTGAACTTCTGGATGCGCAACACCCTGATCCCCCTCGACATGATCTTCATCGGGAAGGACCTGAAGATCACCGGCATCGTCAACAACGCGGAGCCGAAGACCCTCAGCGGGCGCGGCGTGGGGATTGCGTCGCTCTACGTGCTCGAGGTGCCGGGCGGCTGGGCGGAGAAGACGGGCCTCAAGGCCGGAGGCGAGGTCAAGCTCGACGGCACGATGGGCCTCGAGGTCACCCCGTAACTTTCTGGGCCCAACCGGGTTAGCCTGTTCATCTTGCTCCGGCTCTCTTCGATCCTCCTCCTCGCGCTGTGCGCCTGTGGTTCCTCCCAGGGCACCCCGGCGATTCCGCCGCTGCCCGCGGCGCCGCCCACCTGGGCGCATGACATTCAGCCGCTGGTCGCCACGCGCTGCCAGAACTGCCACGTCGCCGGGGGCATCGCGCCCTTCGCGCTGGGCAGCTACGCCGACGCGGTGAAGATGAAGGAAGTGATGCGCGCCGCGATTGAAGCCCGGCGGATGCCGCCCTACCTCGCCGGGCCCAACTGCACCGAGTACCTCGACGACCAGCGCCTGAGCGACGCCGAGGTGGGGCTGTTCGGGCGGTGGGTCGACACCGGCGCGCTCGAGGGCACGGCCGATCAAGTGGTGCAGCACGTCGACACGCCGGCGGGGCTGAGCCGGGTGGACATGACGCTGGGGATGGCGGCGCCCTACACCCCCAGCCTCACCCCCGACGAGTACCGCTGCTTCGTCCTCGACTGGCCGCAGGCGACCGACAAGTACGCGGTGGGGCTGCAGGTGGTGCCGGGCAACCCCCGGGTGGTGCACCACGTGATCGCGTTCGTGATTCTTCCCGATCAGGTGGCCGGGGTGGACGCGCTCGACGCGGCGGATCCCGCGCCTGGCTACACCTGCTTCGGCGGCCCCGGCACCGGCACCAACCGCCTCAGCTGGCTCGGGGCCTGGGCACCCGGCGGCCGGGGGACGATGTTCCCCGCGGACACCGGACTGTTGGTCGCGACGGGATCGAAGGTGGTGCTTCAGGTCCACTACAACGTCTCCGCCGCGCCGGTGGGCGAGCGCACCGATCAGACCCAGGTGCAGCTCGCGCTCGCCGACACGGTGAAGCACAAGGCGACGATTCTCCTCTGGACCAACCCCGACTGGGTCCGGAAGAAGACGATGGCGATCCCCGCGTTCGCGGCGAACACCACCTACTCCTTCGCCTTTGACCCGACGCCCTACATGGGCCTGCTCACCAACGGCGTCATCGGCAGCCAGAAGGCGTTCCGGATCTATTCCGCGTCGCTCCACCAGCACCTGCGCGGCTCGACCTCGCGCATCGAGGTGCTCCACGATCACGCGCCCACCGAGTGCCTGCTCGACATCCCCCGCTGGGACTTTCACTGGCAGCGCAGCTACGGCCTGAAGACGACGAAGATCTTCCGGCCCGGCGACCGGCTCAACATCAGCTGCAGCTGGGACAACAGCGCTGAAGGCCAGCCGGTGATCGACGGGCAGAAGGTGCTGCCGCAGGCGCTCAACTGGGGCGAGGGCACCACCGACGAGATGTGCCTGGGGATGCTCTACATCACCGAGTGAGTTCCGACGCCCTCGGGGTTCACCCCCGGCGCCTGGGACTTGCAGTCGGGCGCCCCTCGTTGTCACCTTGCGGGCGATGAAGATCCTCGACCGGGCGAAGCAGGCGTTGCACCAACTCGACGCGCCGATCGCGAAGGTGATCGACGTCGCCAGGGCGGTGGCCCCGAAGATCGCGCTCGCCGCCCATGACGCGAAGGACCTCTTTGGCCACCCGGTGCCGGGCGGCAAGATGGCGCCCACGCCGCCCCCGGGGGTCAGCCCGCTGATGGGCGCGGTCTACGCTGCGGTTCAGCCGCGCGCCGGCGACGGCACGGTCCCCGGCCAGCTGGTCTTCTCCACCGCCAACACCGTCGACCCGCAGATTCAGATCCAGGGGCCGCGGATCTTCGCCGCCCAGACGAAGGCGATCGCGGGCGCGAAGGCCGAGGTGCTGCTGGAGACCTACGTCTGGGAGCAGGGCTCGGAGCCGACCCGGATTCTCCTCGACGGCATTCGACAGCTCGAGGCCAACACCCGCGCCTCGGGCGGCGGGCCAGTGACGGTGAAGATGCTCGTCGACGAGGGCCCGGGAAACCACCCGGGGATGCGGGCCGCGATGCAGGCCGACATCGACGCGCTCCACCTGGATCCCAGGTTGGTCACCGTCGAATGCGCGAGCAAGCAGCGCCTGGGCCTGGGGGCTCTCCACGCGAAGACGGTCACCGTCGATCGCCACACCACGCTGCTCACCGGCGCGAACCCGCAGGCGCACCACAGCTCGGGGCAGCCCTGGTTCGATCTCGGCTACCGCATCGACGGCGCCGCGGCCAAGGCCACCGCCGCCGACTTCGCCTGGAACTGGCACGCCGCCACTGGCCGCGAGGTGCCGCCGATCGCCACCCAGCCCGAGCCGCTGATCGCGGGGACGACGCCGATCCTCGTCGCCACCCGCCAGGCCGACGGCCGGATCTTCAGCGACGGGCCAGGCAATCCACAGGGCCGGGCCTTCCTCGCGCTGTTGGGCAACGCGACAAAGGAGATCCGGATGCAGACCCCCAACCTCAACGATCCCCAGATTGAGGCAGCGCTGATCGCCGCGGCCAAGCGGGGCGTGAAGGTCGAGTTGGTGCTCTCCAAGGGCTTCAACGACGACAGCGAGTCGAAGTTCAAGCGCGGGGGCACCAACGTCGAGAACGCGGCGAAGCTCTACCAGGCGGTGCAGGGCAGCGGCGGTGCGCCGAACCTGTCGATCAAGTGGTTCAGCCCTGACGGCCAGGCGCCGCTGGTCGGCAACGGGCCCGAGGCGAGCCACGCAAAGCTGATGGTGGTCGATGGGCAGGTCGCGGTCGTGGGGAGCGCCAACGGCGACAAGCAGAGTGGCGATCATTCGCAGGAGGTCAACGCCTTCATCGACAGCCCGCGCTTCGCCCAGCAGATCGACGCCCAGGTCTGGGGGCAGGTCTGGCGCAACGGGATTCCCGCCGACCTGCCGTGAAGCCCGAGCTCACGGCCCGGCGTTGATCTTCGCGATCAGCGCCCGGTAGGCGAGCGCATCGCGGGCGTCGGCCTTCAGCGCCAGCTCGGTCAGCTTCGGCACCAGCGGCGCGGCGCGGGGCCCGAGGTGCCCGACGAAGCCGAACGCCGAGCCGACGCTGGCGCGGTTGCCCCAGTCGAAGACCTTGCCGATCGCCTCGAAGCAGGCACCGTCGCACGCGTCGATCACCTTCAGCGCCTTGAAGAGCGAGTCGGTGAGCCCCGGCTCGGCGCGCGCGAGGGCGGCGGCGATCTGGGGGAGGAAGGGGCGCCCCGCGCGCCCGATGCGCTTGAGCTGCCGCGCCGCGTCCTCCCGCACTTCGAGCCGGGCATCCGACAGCAGCGCTGCGAAGCACTCGCCCCAGCCGGTGAGGTCTTCGGCCTGGAGGTGAGCGCAGGCCCGCAACGCCCCGGCCTTGAGCTCGGCGTCGGCGCTGTCGAAGCAGGCGCGGATCACCGGTCGCAGAGGGGGGATCCCGGCGGCGATCCGGCCCAGGCACCGCGCGGCCCCGGCGCGCAGCTCGGGGTCGAAGGCGGCCATCGTCGCCACCACGCTCGGCACGTACGGCCCGGCGCGCGGGCGGCACCGGTCGAGCAGCTCCACCGCCTGGCGCTGGGCCGCGACCCGGTCGTAGTGGGGGCTGGGCGGGAGCCGCTGTTCGCTGGCTTCGGGTGCTTCGAGCAGCATCGCCACCGCCGGCAGGCTGCGCTCGGGGTGACGCAGCAGCTGGACGCGGGCCTTTTCTCCCACCCGCACCACGTGCTGCTTCACCTCGTCGAGGCTGGGCTCTTCCCGGCACGCGCCCAGGTCTCCCAGCGCCCTCACCAGCAGGTCGAGTGTGCCTGGCTCGGTGTCCCAACAGGCCCCGAGCGCGGCGACGTCGTCGGCCCGGCGGGTCGGATCGTTCTCGGCGCAGTACTGGCTCCAGAGAAACTGCGTCCGGCCCATCACCCGACCTTGGCGCCCTTGGGGATCACCACGATCCCGGTGGGGGTCACGACGAAGCGTTTGCGGTCTTCGGCCAGGTCGACGCCGATCTGCGTCCCCGGGGGAATGGTGACGTTCTTGTCGATGATCGCCCGGCGGATCTCGCAGTGGCGGCCGATCTCCACGTTCTCCATCAGGATGCACCCAGTGACCTTGCTGAACGAGTTGACCCGGACCTTGGGAGAGAGCACCGAGCGATCGACGTGGCTGCCCGAGACGATGCAGCCTTCGCTCACCAGCGAGTCGGTGGCGTAGCCGACCCGGCCTTCCTGGAGGTTGGCGAAGACGAACTTCGCCGGCGGCATGTCCGGATGGTGGGTGAAGATTGGCCACTGCGAGTTGTAGAGGTTGAAGATCGGCTCGACGGCGACGAGATCCATGTTCGCCTGGAAGTAGGCGTCGATGTTTCCCACGTCACGCCAGTAGCCGCGCTCTCGCACGCCCTGGCCGGGCACCTCGTTCTTCGCGAAGTCGTAAGCGAAGACCCGCGACCGTTTGTACATCTGAGAGATGATGCTCTTGCCGAAGTCGTGGGCGCTCGCGTCGTCCTTCGCGTCGGCGGTGACCTCGCGCACCAGCGCGTCGGTGGTGAACAGGTAGTTACCCATCGAGGCGAGGCAGCGGGTCGGATCGCCGGGCATCGGCGGCGGGTTCTTCGGCTTCTCGAGGAAGTCCTTCACCTCGCCATCCGGGCCGACCTGGATGATCCCGAAGTCATGCGCCTCTTCGATCGGCACCGGGATCGCGGCGACGGTGCAGTCGGCGCGCTTCTCGCGGTGGTAGGCCTCCATCTGCCGGGTGTCCATCTGGTAGACGTGATCAGCGCCGAAGACGTAGACGAGGTCCGGCGACTCGTCGGTGATCAGGTTCAGGTTCTGGAAGATCGCGTCGGCCGAGCCGCGGTACCAGTCACTGCCGGTGCGCATCTGGGCCGGCACGCTCTCGCAGTACTGCCCGAGGAATGACGACATCCGCCAGGCGCGCGAGAGGTGGTTGTTGAGCGAGTCGGACTTGTACTGGGTCAGCACCTTGAGCTTGAAGACGTTCGAGTTGACGAAGTTCGACAGGCAGAAGTCGATGATCCGGTAACGGCCTCCGAACGGCACGGCGGGCTTGGCGCGATCCCGGGTGAGCGGATCGAGCCGGGTGCCGGCGCCTCCTGCGAGAATCATCGCGAGCGAGTTGGGCATTTTCGGCCTGCAAAGCTAAGCGACTTCCAGCCTCGTCTGCTCTAAGACTTCTCGGATGGCACCGGCTCCGAAGATGTACCTGCCTCCCGCGGGTGATTCGCGGCGCGGCTTCCTCAGGAAGGGCCTGCTCGGCGGCGCAATCCTTGCGCTGGGCGGCGGGGCGGCGCTCGGGCTCCGCGGCGGCAAACAAGTCGAGCTGCCGCCCGAAGGCCTGCTGGCGCTCTCGCCAAGGGAATATGCAGTGGTGCTGGCGGTGGCGGCGCGGCTGATGCCGATCTCCGGTGACTTTCCGGCACAGGACAAGGTGCGGGTCGGCTTCAACGCCGATCGGATCCTGACCAAGGTCGACGCCACAGCGCTCGCCGAGATGAAGCAGCTGATCAACCTCTTCGAGAACGCGCTGCCGAACTTCCTCTTCGGAATGCGGGTGACGCCCTTCACCCAGATGGGCGAGGCGGACCAGCTGAAGACGCTCGAGGAGTGGATGACCAGCCGGCTCACCCTGCGCCGGTCGGGCTTCACTGCGCTGCGCGGGCTGGCGCTGGCGGCCTACTTCGTCAAGCCCGAGACCTGGGCCGCTACCGGCTACCCCGGGCCGCCGAAGGGCTTTCATGATCCCGCAGCACCGGTTTGGAAGGGCGGGGGCGAAGTGCGTCCGCCGAGCCCCGGCATCTGGGTGGAGCCGACATGAGCGACCGCGTCGGAAAGATTCTCACTGGAGACGACGTCACCGCTGACCTTACCGTCGACTGCGATGTCTGCATCGTCGGCTCGGGCCCGGGCGGCAGCTGGCTCGCGCACGAGCTGGCCGCGCAGGGGAAGAGCGTGGTGATGCTCGAAGAGGGCGGCTACCACACGCGCGCCGAGTTCGATCTCACCGAGGGGAAGGCGTTCGGCAATCTCTACCAGGACCTCGGCAACCGCACGACCGACGACCAGTCGATCAGCCTGCTGCAGGGCCGCAGCGTCGGTGGCGGGACGACGGTCAACTGGTGCAGCAGCTTCCGCACCCCGGATCGGATCTTGAAGAACTGGGCCGAGGTGCACGGGGTCGAGGGCGTGACCAGCCAGGCGCTCACTCCCCACTGGGAGCATATCGAGAAGCGGCTCCACATCGCCGAATGGCCGGCGGAGTTGATGAACAAGAACAACCAGGCCCTGTGGAACGGGCTGGGCAAGCTCAACTACGAGCGCGGCCTGATCCGCCGCAACGTCAACGGCTGCGCCAACCTCGGCTACTGCGGCATGGGCTGCCCGATCGACGCCAAGCAGTCGATGCTGGTGACAGTGATCCCCGACGCGGTAGAGAAGGGGCTGACGCTCTACGCCAACGCCTCGGTGCGGCGCCTCGAGGTCATCGGCCGGAAGGTGACCGCGGTGCACGCGGAGATCCTCGACCCGAAGACCCAGGCGCCCAAGGGGCCGAAGCTGAAGGTGAACGCGAAGGTGGTCTCGGTCAGCGGCGGGGCGCTCAACAGCCCGGCGGTGCTCCTGCGCTCGGGGCTCGACGGCGGGGGCAACGTCGGCAAGCGCACCTGGCTGCACCCGGTGGTGCTGATGATGGCGATGTTCGAGGATCAGGTGAACGCCTTCGCTGGCGCACCGCAGTCGGTGTACTCCCACCACTTCATCGAGCGTGGGCCGGGCAAGCTCGGCTACTTCCTCGAGGTGCCACCCGTGCACCCGATGCTCGGCGCCACCGTCGGCACCAACATCGGCCAGCCGCTGATGGACCTGATGAAGCACCTGCCCCACCTGCAGGTGTGCCTGGCGATCAGCGTCGACGGGCTGATGCCCGAAGAGCAGGGCGGCACGGTAAAGCTCAAGTCCGGGGCGTACTCGCGGCTGTCGTTTGACTACGCGCTGGGGCCCGCCAACTGGGAGGCGTTCCTCCATGCATCGAAAGAGATGGCGAAGATCCAGTTCGCCGCCGGGGCGCAGAAGGTGATGTCGCTGCACAACGAGCCGGTGGTGATGAACTCGGTGGCCGAGATCGACAAGCTCGACGCTGCTCCCTGGGAGCGCGCCAAGGTCCGGGTGGTGACCGCGCACCAGATGGGCGGCTGCCGAATGGGCAAAGACCCCAACAGCTCGGTGGTCGACTCGACGCTGAAGTACCACGGCCTGGACAACCTGTTCGTCGTCGACGGCTCGGTGTTCCCCAGCTCGCTCGGGGTCAACCCCCAGGAGAGCATCATGGGGATCTCCCGCTGGGCCTCGCAGTTCGTCGCCGCCGCGGTCTGACTACGTCCCGGCGTCGGCGCCCTCGGGGGTGCCCCCGTCGGCCGCCTCGGGCTTCTTGTCGCCCGGCTTTGGCGGGTGCTGGATGTCGGAGGCGGGGTACTTCGCCGCGCTCTCGAGGTAGGGCTTGTCCTTCGGCTTCTTCTTCATCGCCGCCGGAGCCTCGAACGCTGGCGGGGTTCCTTCGGCGGCGAAGACCCGGCAGTCGTCGCAGAAGAGCCACTCGGTGGCGCCGGCCTCGTTCTCGAACGCAAAGTAGATGTCGGCCATCGCGCCGGCCTTGGGCTTGGCCGGGCACCACTCGGCCTTGGCGGCGTCGCGGTTGCCGGGGAGCTTCTCGAGGTATTCCTTGAGCGCTTGCTTCGTGGCGAGCATCTGCACCAGCGGCGGCGCGAGCGCGATGCGGTTGCCGGCCTCGGCGAGCAGGCCGATCGACTTGTTCTTCAGGTCGAGCACCTTGTCTTCCTTGGTCCACTCGCAGCGGGGCACGCCGGAGACCGCCTTGTCGGTCGCGTCGAGCAGCGGCGGCAGCTTCTCGGCCCCTTCGACGAGCACCTTGGCCGCGTCATCGCCGATGCCGCCGTCGGGGAGGGGGACGGTCTGGGCGAGGTATTCGGTGAGGAGGTCGCCGGTGGACGCGAGGTCCCCCGCGACGGTCTTCGGCTCGACGTCACACGGCTTGGTCTTGCTCCAATCGTGGAATGTCGCCTCTTTCCCCACGAGGGAGACCTTGGTCTCTCCCGTCGGGTTGACCCGTTTTTTCCCACATCCAACGACAAGGGCGAGTACTGCCATCACAACAACGCGAGAAGTGTGCATGGTGGAGGGACATCAACGGTACCATGTGGCGCGGCGGGTGCTAGGAAAGGAACCGGATGGCCGGGCAAGAAACACGCGTCACCAAAATCTCCAAGCTGCAGGATCGGATCAGCGTCAGCACCGAGAGCTGCCTGGTGACGATCCACGGACCCGAGATCGGGAAGAAGTACATTTTGGACGACGACGAATTCACCATCGGGCGCGATGTGAAGAACAACATCGTCGTCGACCTCGACAACGTCTCCCGCCGCCACGCGAAGATCGCCAGCCGCGGCGGCAAGAGCTACGTCTCGGATCTGGGCTCCACCAACGGCACGTACCTCAACGACGAAGAGGTGCTCACCGAGCAGCCGCTGCGCACCGGCGACCTGGTGAAGGTCGGGGGCTCGATCTTCAAGTACCTGCAGGGCGGCAACATCGAGACGCTCTACTACGAGGAGATCTACCAACTCACGATCGTCGACGGCCTGACCCAGATTCACAACAAGCGCTACTTCCTCGAGTTCCTCGAGCGCGAGATGGGCCGCTGCCACCGCTACAACCGCGCCTTGTCGCTGGTGATGTTCGACATCGACCACTTCAAGAAGATCAACGACACCAACGGCCACCTCGCGGGGGACTACGTGCTGCGCGAGCTGGGGCACCTGATCAAGAGCCGGATCCGCAAGGAAGAGTGCTTCGCCCGCTACGGCGGCGAGGAGTTCGCGGTGGTGATGCCCGAGGCCGGCCCGGAGAACGCGCGGAAGTTCGCGGAGAAGGTCCGCAAGCTCACCGAGGACCACCACTTCAACTTCGAGCAGAAGGACATCCCGGTGACGATCTCCCTCGGCGTATCGGACATGACCGGCGACATGACCGAGCCGTTGCAGTTCATCAAGGGCGCGGACGCCAACCTCTACAAGGCGAAGAAGACCGGCCGAAACCGCGTCCAGGGCTGAGGTCAGTAGGTGAAGCGGACGGCGAGCGTTCCGCCGAGGTACTGGTCCACCGCGCCTTCGGCGATGTACGCGTCGGTCGCGGCGGTCTTGAACGAGAGGCCGTAACGGGCGAACTCGAAGCCCAGCCGCAGCTGCAGCGCTTTGAGGACCGGCAGCCGGAAGCCCAGACCCAGGCCGAAGTCGATGCCGAGCGCGGAGCCGTTGGGGAAGAAGTTGGGCCCGATGATCTCCCGGGCAGAGAGCACCGGGAGCACACTGAAGCGGCCGTAGGCGAGCAGACCGGTGTTGCCGAAGGGGAGCTCGCCCGCGGCGCCGATCTTCAGCGCGCTGTAGGTCACTGGCGGCAGCGTCGACTTCGTCCCGGCGGGGCCGTCGAGCGTCGTGCCGTCGGAGGCGGGGCCGACGCCGAAGCTGTGGCTGCGGTAGCCGAACGTCGGCGCGACCCAGGCGTCGGAGTTGCTCAGCGGCCGAATCGCGAAGCGCACCCCGACGTCGATCCGGCTGATCGAGGTGGGGAAGGTGACGTCGGTGCCGCTGCGCCGGGACTTGAGGCCGACCGAGGTCGCGTAGCCCGCCTCGACCCCGAGGCCGGCGATGAAGCCCTTGGAGATCAACGCCAGCGGGTAGAGCTCGACCTTCAGCTCCGGCCCGGGGATGAACGGCGCCCGGTACGATCTCAGGTTCAGGGTCGCCACCGACGCGTAGCTGTACGTCTTGCTCGACAGGTCGAGCCCGAGCTCGGCCGCGAACACCGGGCGTTTGCCCTGGGTGGTCGGCTCGTCGGGCGGCGGGGCGACCTCT
>JAYVRT010000528.1:0-1686 GCA_043776025.1 Archangiaceae bacterium
GTCGGCGGCATGGCGGAGATCTTCTTGGGCTACGCGAAGGCCGGCCCGTCGGCGTGGAAGCCGGTGGTGCTCAAGCGGATCCTGACCGAGCACCGCGAAGACGACCAGTCGATGCAGATGTTAATCGACGAGGCGAAGATCACCGCCACGCTCAACCACCCCAACGTCGCCCAGGTGCTCGACCTGGAAATCGCCGGCGACGAGGTGCTGCTGGTGATCGAGTTCATCCGCGGCGCGACGCTCGAAGAGATCGTCGCCGCGGTCGCCGACAAGAAAGAGGTCGTCCCCTTGGGCTTCGTGCTCTCCGCGATCCGCGACTGCGCCCAGGGGCTGCACCACGCCCACAGCCACAAGGACGGCAAGGGCAACCCGCTGCCGATCATCCACCGCGACGTCACCCCGAAGAACCTGATGGTCGACTTCGACGGGGTCGGCAAGGTGCTCGACTTCGGCATCGCCCGGGCGATGGGCGCCGCCCGCCGCACCGTCGCGGGCATGGTCCGCGGGACGTCGGCGTACATGAGCCCGGAACAGGCCGTCGACGGGAAGATGGACATCCGCACCGACATCTTTTCCCTCGGCACCATCTTCCACGAGCTGCTCACCGGCCAGCGGCTGTTCTACCGGGGCAACGCCGGCAAGGAGATGGCCGCCGTCTACGAGATGGAAGTGCCCGCTCCGTCGACGATCAACCGCCGGGTGCCCAAGGCGCTCGACGCGGTGGTGCTCAAGGCGCTCGAGCGGACGCTCACCAAGCGCTACCAGACGGCGCTCGAGCTGGTCCGCGATCTCTCGCTCGCCGCCAGCTCGACGCTGTGGCCCGCCGATCGTTGCGCCGAGCTGGTGAGCAACCGCTTCGTCCGCAGACGCGAGGAGGTCTCCAAGCTGGTCGAGCTGATGACCGGCAACGACGAAGAGCTCGTCAGCGGCTCGTCGACCGTGCCCGGCCGCCCGATGTTCAAGGCGCCCACCCGCACCGTCGCCGTCACCACCCCCCACGGTCGCAGCACCACCCCACCGCGGATCGCGACCGCCAACCTCGCTGGCAAAGAGGCCAACACCGACGAGGTGGCCAAGCGCGCCACCGCCGATGAGGACGCGGGGATCCCCACCAAGTTCTTCACCCCCAACTTCGCCAAGGTCAGCCAGCGCAGCCTCCCCCAGGTGCCGCCCAGGCCCGTGCCCTCGCCCCAACCGCAGGCCCAGCACTCGGGGCCGATCCCCGATCTCGACACCGGGGCGTCCGAGGCGGTGCCGGCGACGATGGTGATGCCGCGCGAGCCCACCACCTCGCCCTCGGCCCCCGCGGCTCGCCGGGCGGCTCCCGATCCGCGCGCGACGATCAGCGACACCAACACCGAACCGGGAGCGATCCGGCTGCGCAAGACCGGCACCTCTCCGGCGATGGTGATCCTCGCCGCCGTCGGCGCGCTCGCGGTCGGCGCAATCGGCGGGGTGCTGATCAACAAGGAGCTCGCTGGCAGCCCGCCGAAGACGAACACCGGCTCGGGCCTGGGCCGGCTCTCGCTCGAGACCGATCGCAGCGCCGAGGTGCAGCTCGACGAGAACATGGTCGCCCGAACCCCGGTGGTCGACGTCTGGATGGCGCCGGGACCGCACCGCTTCAAGCTGCGCGAGCCCAACGGCGCCTGGCTGGCCCTCGACGTGGACGTCAAGCCGGATCAA
>JAYVRT010000529.1:0-5370 GCA_043776025.1 Archangiaceae bacterium
CCAGCACCTCGGCATCGCGCACGCCCTCGATCGCCACCGCGGCTTCGCTCGACAGCGCGGCGCCGTCTCCGGCGTTGAGCGCCTGGCCGTTGAGCTTGAGTTCGCCGCGGGCGACGTGGACCCAGGCGTGACGCCCGGGCTCGAGCGCGAGCGAAGCCCGCTCACCCTCGGTGAAGAGTCCGGCGTACACCGAGACATCCTGGTGGACGGTGACGCTGCCCTCGCGGCCGTCGCGGGAGGCGACCAACCGCAGCCGGCCCCGCTTCTGTTCCGGGGGGAAGTTCTTCTGCTCGTAACCGGGCGTCAGGTTGTTCTTCTCCGGCAGCATCCAGATCTGGAGGAAGTGCACGGGCTCGGTGGGCGAGCCGTTGAATTCACTGTGCCGCACCCCGGTGCCGGCCGTCATCCGCTGCACCTCGCCGGGGCGGATCGCGCCGTCGTTGCCCATCGAGTCCTTGTGGCTCACCGCGCCCTCGAGGACGTAGGTGAAGATCTCCATGTCCCGGTGCGGGTGGGTGCCGAACCCCTGGCCGGGGGCGACGGTGTCGTCGTTGATTACCCGCAGGGCCCGGAAGCCCATGTTGGCCTCGTCGTAGTAGTCGGCGAAGGAGAAGGTGTGGTGGGAGTTGAGCCACCCGTGGTTGGCGTGGCCCCGATCTTCAGCTCGGCGAAGGTTGATCATGATGCCCCCAGTCTAAGAAGCGCACCCGCCGCCGCCACCCGAGCCATCGTAAACGCACTGTCCCGCCGGTGGGTCGAAGCGCTGCGCAACTCCTGCGACCCCTGCTAGAAGCCGCGCCTATGAAGAACCTCTTCGCGGCCCTGGCGATCGGCTTTCTCCTCTCGGCGTGCTCGGGCGGCAGCTCGGGAACAGGCGGCGGCGCAGGCGGCGGCGCAGGCGGCGGCGCGGCTGGAGGCTCCGGAGGCGGAACCGCAGGCGGCTCGTCCGGCGGTGGTTCGGGTGGCAGCGGAGGAGGAGGTGGCGCGGGTGGCGGCAGCGCGACCGGCGGCGGCTCCGGCGGCGGCGGCGCGGACCCGCTCTGCGGCTCCGACGGCGGCCTCAGCCGCTGCTCCTGCGCCGGCTTCACGCTCTGCGAGAACTTCGAGGGCGCGGCCGTCGACACCGCGACCTGGACGCTCGACTCCAGCAACGGCACCGCGGTGATCGACACCTCCCGGTTCATGCGGGGCGCGAAGTCGCTGCACATCAACATCAAGAGCGGCGGCGGAGACCGCGCGCTGCTCAAGGAGACGAAGACCTTTCCGGCCACGGGCAACTCGACCTTCGGCCGAGCGTTCGTCTACGCCAGGTCGCCGGCCCCCAAGGTGCACACCGTGCTCTTCTCGCTCAACGGCGCCCTCGCCGCCGGCAACGCCGAGGTCCGCTTCGGGCTCGATCACAGCGGCGTCCTCGAGCCGAACTACTGGACCAGCACCGGCACCGAGTACGGAATCTTCAGCCCGCTGCCGGTGACGAAGCTTCCCGTCGACGTCTGGACCTGCCTCGAGTGGGAGTACCGCGGCAGCAGCAACGAGCTGCACTACTTCCTCAACGGCAACGAGATCCCGGAGATCAAGGTGCTCCCGACATTCCCGATGCCGTGGATCGCGCCGACCTACTCCTCGTTCACGCTCGGCATCGAGCTCTTCCAGAGTGACGCCGCGACCGCGGCCAGCTTCGATGTCTGGTTCGACGAAGTCGCCTTGAGCACGACGCGCATCGGCTGCACCAAGTAACCGGGGGGTACGCAGATGCTGAAGAAGATCCTGATTGGGTTGGTGGTCCTGGTGGCGGGTTTTCTCGGGTTCGTCGCGATGCAGCCGGCGGACTACGTGGTGACGCGCTCGGCGAAGATCGCCGCGCCGGCATCGCTGCTGTTCCCGCTGGCCAACGACTTCCACAACTGGCCGGCCTGGTCTCCGTGGGAGAAGATCGATCCGTCGATGAAGCGCACCCTCAGTGGCGCCACCGCGGGCGTGGACGCGGTCTACGAGTGGGCTGGCAACGACAAGGCAGGCGCGGGGAAGATGACGATCCTGCAGAGCAAGGCGAACGAGCAGATCAAGATGAAGCTCGAGTTCACCAAGCCCTTCGCCGCGACCGACGGCCTCACCTTCGACTTCGCCCAGACCGGCGCGGAGACTTCCGTCACCTGGAAGATGGACGGCCACAACGACCTGATGGGCAAGGCCGCGGGCATCTTCATCAGCTTCGACAAGATGGTCGGCGGCGACTTCGAGAAGGGTCTGGCGGCAATGAAGGAGCTGGGCGAAGCCGCGGCGAAGAAGGCGGCCGAAGCGAAGGCGCCCGAGGCTGCCGCCGAGCCGGCCCAGCCAGCCGTTCCAGTTCAGTAACCGGCCATGGGACGGCGCGCGAAGATCGCCATCGGCGTCGTCGCCGCGGTCGTCGGGCTGGGCGTGGTCCTGTTGTTGAGCGGCGAGCCGGAGCCCCGGGGACCCACCGACTCCGCGGTCGTGCGACGGCCGGCCGCGGGGACCCGCGGCGAGCTGCCCCGTCCGGAGCGCGTTGCCCCCTCGCCCGCCCCCGCCACCGCGGCGAACTTCGTGCTGGAGATTGTCGGCCCGGGCGGCGGCTCGCCAGGGCGCTGCTGGCTCCAGCTGAAGAACACCGCCAACCCGGTGAGCGGGCGCATCGACGACGGCCGCGAGCGCGGGACCTTCACCCCCGGCCCACTGACCGCGCACGCCTCGTGCGTCGAAGGCTTCGGCCGGGGGACCTTCGACGTGCCGGATCTGAACGCGAAGCTGACGCTCGAGCCGAACGCCGTCCTCTCCGTCGACGTCGCCTGGAGCGACGGCCGCCCTGCCGCGGGCATCGAGGTCGCCGCACAGCTGGAGAAGACCGCGTCGCCCTGGTTCGAGCGCTTCGCCGACGAAGACGTCTCAGGCCAGCTGCGGATCATCCGCCGGCTCACCACCCCCGAAGGCCACGCCGAGCTCACCTTTCCCCCCGCGTCGATCAAGGTCACCGCCACCGAGGGCCGCACCGCCGTCTACTCCGGCGCGGCCGGAGCGGACCCGCGCGGCGTTGCCCCGTCCCAGCTCGTCCCCGACCAGGCCCCGGGAGCGAGGGGGCTCACCCGCGTCTCGGCAACGGCCGACCTTCGAAGCGACCCGGTGCAGCACCTCAAGCTCACCTTACCCGCCGGCCGCGCGCTGTCAGGCACCGTGGTCGACGAGGCGCACCAGGCGGTCGCCGGGCTCGAGCTCAAGGCGATCAACCCCGCGCAGGTGAACGCGGGCACCCAGGTGACCGTCACCGATGGCAGCGGCCGCTTCTTCTTCCGCAGCGGCCTGCCTCCGACCGTGCGCCTCGACGGTGAACGGGTGACGGCCGTCGTCGCCCCGGGCACCGACACCGTCGCGCTGGTGCAGCGCCAGAAGCGCCTGGTCGACGGGCGCGCGATCTCGAAGGCCGGCTTGCCTCAAGCAGGCGTCACCATCGACGGGCTCCATCCGACCGCGGCCGACGGTGCCTTCAGCTTCGAGACCGAGCCCTGGGAAGACCGCCACACCTTCGAGTTCCAGCGCGGCGCCGCGCGGAAGCTGGTGACCGTCGAGCTGCTGCCCGGGGTCACCCACCTCGGTGACGTCACCCTCGACCCGGCACCGTAGCGCCCTGCGCCGCCAGCTGCGCCCGGTACTGGGACGCCTCTTTGCTGACCAGGTACAGCCAGTCGCCGGTGATCGCCGCGTAGGTGAAGCGCGAGCCAATCAACACCCCGGCGATCCCGGGCATGAACGAGTCCTGCCCGGCGAGGAAGAGGTTCTGGATCGTCGTCTTCGGCCGCAGCCAGTGGGTGTGCTCGAGGAAGCGGTCGGGGGTGGCGGCGACGCCGTAGGAGCCACCGGCGCGCGCGAACGGGTTGCAGCCCATCGGGTACTGCACGTGGAGCAGCGAGGGAGTCTTTCCTGCCAGCTGGGGAAAGCGGCGGCAGATCAGCTTCAGCGCCTCTTCACGGAACCGGCCTTCGAGCTCGGCGCGAAATTCGGGCTCGGCCTTCGCCCGCTCGAGCCACGCCGGGGACGACTCGACCAGCAACATCATCGTCGTCTTGTTCGGGTACCGCATCGCGTGCACCGGGTCGCGCGCCGACGGCGACATCAGGTAGGCGGGCATGCCCTCGAAGCGCATCTGCGACTTGTAGAGCCGGTCGCCGTTCGCGACGTCATGGCTGGGCAGCTCGGGCTCGTAGCGCGGCATCTGCCAGACGATGTGCCGGGGGAGCTCGATCGTCTCGTTCCACCCCACCATCGCGGTGATGTGCGCCGGACTCGACTCGATCTTCCCCAGCTTCGCCGCGTAGCCGTGCCGCTCGGACACCTCCCGCGGCACCAGCTGCATGAAGGTGGTGTACGCCGACGCGTCGCTGACGATCAGCTTGCTGCGGATCTCCTGGCCGCTGACCAGCCGCACGCCGACGGCACGGTCGCCCTCGATGATGATCTGCTCGACCGGGCTGCTCACCGCCACCTGGCCGCCGGCCGCTTCGATCACCGGGATGATCGTCTGCGCCAGCGCGCCCGCGCCACCCTTCGGGAAGTAGGCGCCCTTGCGGTAGTGGTACATCACCGACGCGTGCATCGTGAACGGCGCGACGTCGGGCGCCTGCCCGTAGTTGCCGTACATGTACTCGAACAAGCCGGCCTTGCGTTCGCTGAACCCCAGCTCGCCCCGCAGCACTGCGTGGGTGCTGCGCTGCATGTACTTTCGCCAGCTCGGCGCGATCGCGCGGAACAGCCCCTCGCGCACGGGCAGCGGAAGCGCCATCGGCCACAGCTTGGTGAGCGCCCAGCCCAGGCCGTTGGCCTGGACGCGCTCCTCGAGCTCGAAGTAGCCGCGCACATCTCCGGCGCCGAGGTCCAACTTCGAGAGGGCCTCGATGTTCTCTTCGGCGGTGGAGTACCAGGGGAAGCCCTCGTCGCCGAGGTAGGCGTACTCGTGGTCCTCCGGCATCTTCGCCCACTCGATTTGATTGCCGGTCACGTAGTTCGCCGCCCAGGCGTTGATCGCCGCGGGGTTGAGCACCGGGTCCATGTCGCCGACCGAGTGCAGGCCGGCGGGGAACTCGAAGCCGCCCAGCTCGTGCACGTGGGTCGAGCCACCGGGCGTCGGAGCGGCCTCGAGCACCAGCACCCGCATGTCGCGGCGCTGAGCCAGCGTCGAGGCGATCGCGAGCCCGCCGAGGCCCGAGCCGATCACGATCGCGTCCGGCCGCTCGAGCAGAGCGCGGGGAGCGGAGTACTGCTTCGAGGCGGGGTTCTGTTCGGTGAGGTAGTTCACAGTGCAAACGCAGTCGTAGCCGACGTTTCGCCCGCCATCCACCACTTGCGTCGCTGCTGGGGTCG
>JAYVRT010000530.1:0-5352 GCA_043776025.1 Archangiaceae bacterium
GAGGGCAAGGTCACCGCCCAGCTCGGTGCGCTGAAGGCGACCGCGAAGGTGACCGTGCCGGCGGCGAGTCTGACGAAGATCGAGCTCAGCCCGGCGACGTTGTCGCTTGGCCAGGGCGCCAGCGCCTCGCTGTCGGTGCTCGGGACCTTGAGCGACGGCTCGCCGATCGACGCCACCGCGCTCGCGGCGTTCACCTCGACCAGCCCGGCGATCGCCAGCGTCAACGCCGCCGGCCAGGTGCGCGGGCTGACCGAAGGGGTGGCGATGGTGCTGGCGACTGTCGGTGGGCTGACCGCCTCGACCGAAGTGACGGTGACGGCCGCGAAGCTGGTGTCGATCGCGGTGGTGCCCTCGATGGCCTCGCTGGCCACCGGCGCGAAATTGCAGTTCCATGCGACCGGTACCTTCGACGACGCCTCGCAGGCCGACATCTCGTCGGCCGTGGTCTGGAGCGCGAGCGGCCCGGTGGTGCAGCTGGCCGCCGACGGCACCGCGACCGGTGTCTCCGCCGGCTCAGCGACGATCAACGCCTCGCTGTCGGGCAAGTCCGGGTCGGCGACGGTGACGGTGACCGCGGCGACGCTGGTGCGCATCGACCTGGCGCCGACGATGCTGGCGCTGCCGGTGGGGCAGTCGCAGCAAGTGACCGCGACCGGGCACTACTCGGACAACACCTCACTCGATCTCACCGACGCCGCTTCGTGGCAGTCGAGCGCCCCGGCGATCGCCGCGGTCGGCAACGCTGCTTCCGGTCCTCGCGGCAGGGTGAGCGCGCTCGCCGCCGGCGCAGCGGTGATCACCGTGAAGCTGGGCACGACCACCGCGACCCTGCCGGTGACGGTGGCGGCCTCGCCGCTGGTCTCCCTGACGCTGACGCCTTCGACGGCCTCGCTCGCTCCGGGCGCGAAGCAGGGCTTCTCGGTCTCGGGCACCTTCGCCAACAACACCACCAGCAATCTGACCCAGACGGCCGTCTGGAGCTCCTCGGACGCGACGATCATCGCGGTGAGCAACGCCAACGGGACCCGCGGTGAGGCGACCGCGCTCAAGCCCGGCAGCGCCCAGGTCCGCGCCACCTTCGGCGGGGTGACCGGCACCGCGCAGGTGACGGTGAACGCGCTGCCCACGGTGGACGGGCTGGCCGTTGCCCCTGCGGTGGTGACGATCGACTCCGGCGCGACGGTGCCGCTCAAGGCGATGGCCCACTACACCGACGGCACCCTCAAGGACGTGAGCGAGACCTCGACCTGGGTCAGCAGCGACGCCACCGTGGCCACCGTCTCCAACGCCACCGGCTCCCGCGGTCTGGCCCGGGGAGTGGCCAACGGGGCAGCGACGGTCACCGCCACCTTCGGCACGCGGACGGCGACCGGACAGCTGACGGTGAGCCCTCCGACGATCGTCTCGCTCTCGGTGGCTCCGGCGACGCTGCGGATGCCGGTGGGGATCTACGAGTACGTCGAGGCGACCAGCGCGATGAGCGACGGCTCGTCCGAGAGCGTCAGTGGCTCGGTGACGTGGACCTCGAGCAACCCGTCGGTGGCGGCGGTGACGGTGTACCAGGGCGTCTACGCCTACGTGATCTCCGCCAGCGTCGGGACCACGGTGATCAAGGCCTCGATGGCCAACGGGATGTCGGCGACGGTGCTGGTGACGGTGACCAGCGCGACCCTCAACACCCTCGAGGTCGGCCCCTCGTCGCCGACGCTGCCGGTCGGCGGGAGCCTCGACATGACGGCGATCGGGCTGTTCAGTGACTTCTCGACCAGCAACCTCAAGTACAGCGCCGCCTGGACCTCGTCGAACCCGGCGGTCGCCCAGGTCGGCAACAGCGACTACACCAAGGGCGCGCTGACCGCGCTCACTCCGGGGACGACGACGATCACCGCCAACTACGGGGGGATCATCGGGACCACGGTGGTCACCGTCTCCGCGGCGACGTTGAGCCAGATTCAGATCACCCCGTTCAGCCCGCACCTGCCGGTCGGCTTCACCACCTACCTCCAGGCGACGGGGATCTACTCCGACAACTCGACCCAGGATCTGACCTACCTCGTCTCGTGGAGCACCAACGCCGGCAACATCGCCACCGTCAACAGCTACGGCGGGATGACGCCCAACGCGCCCGGCACCGCGACGATCAACGCCCACTACCAGGGGGTCACCGGCACCAACGCGATCACCGTCACCTCGGCGAGCCTGACCTCGGTGACGATCACCCCGGGCACGATGTCGGTCGGGGTGCAGGCGACGAAGCAGCTGTCGGCGAGCGGGCACTTCTCCGACGGCAGCACGATGGACGTCACCGCCTACGTCACCTGGTTCACCGGGAACACCGCCATCGCCAACGTGAGCAACGCCTGGCCGGCGCAGGGACAGCTGAAGGGGTTGGCCGCGGGGACGACGCTGGTGACCGCGATCCGCGGCACCGTCAGCGGCACTGCGACCGTGGTGGTGCAGTAGCGAACAACCGCTGGGCATGGGAAAGCCGGACGCCTGGGCCGGGGCGTCCGGAGGAGCGCTACCTGCAGAGTCCCGCGTCGCCCGGCTGCCCGTCCGTGTGACAGGTCGATGGCGCGGCGCACGCCGGGCTCCCGCCGCCGCGATCGCAGGAGGAAGAAGATGTCGATCGACGGCCGAAACCCAAATGGACGACAGAATCCGGGCGCGCGGTTTTTCGCGAGGTATGGGAAACACGCCGGGTGAGCGACCGCCACGTCACCCAGCGCAAGATGCCGACCCTCGAGGCGCTGGCGCGGGCCCAACACGGCGCCGTGAGCCGCAAGCAGGCGCTCGCCGCGGGCGTCAGCAGCAGCGGCATCGCGCGGCGCGTCGCCCGGGGCGACTGGCGGCCGGTAGACGATGGGGTCTACGTCGTCGGCGGCGCTCGACCCAGCTGGCTGCAGGCGGCGATGGTCGCCACCCTGGCGACCTCGGGCGTCACGTCCCACCGCACCGCCGCAAGGTTGTGGAAGCTGCCGGTGCCGGGGCCGATGACCGGCGAGCCGATCGACGTCCTCGTCAGCGCCGACCGGCGGCCGCGCTCGACGCTTCGGCTGCGCGTTCACCGCACCCGGGCCGCGCCCGCCACCCCGTCGGTCCGGTTGGAAGGCATCCCGGTCTCGCCGCTCGGGCCGACCTTGCTGCAGCTGGCCGAGGTCCTCGACCCGCCCGCGCTGGGCAAGGCGCTGCGGTCGGCGCTCAAGCACCGGCCGGCGCTGCGCGCGTGGCTAGGGTCCGCCCTCGCTGGCCCCCAGCGGGGCCGGCCGGCCGCCCTCAAGCTGCGCGCGCTCGTCGGCGGCTGATCGTCCCAGGCGGCGCAACTTTGACTGGACAAACAATTCTTCACCGAGAATATTTCTCCACGTTGAAGCCGACCTCCAAAGAGCTCGACCTGAAGGTCGAGGCGCTGATCGCCCGCTGCCGCGGAGCGGGGATGAACATGACCCCGCAGCGGGTGGGGATCTACCGGGCGCTGTTGGAGTCGTTCGATCACCCCAGCCCCGAGGCGCTCTTCGACCGGGTGAAGCCGCTGCTGCCGAGCATCTCGCTGGCGACGATCTACAAGACACTCGACACCCTGGTGGCGCTGGGCTTCGCGGCCGAGCTGCCGTCGGTGGGCGACACCAAGCGCTACGACGCGAACATGGAACAGCACCACCACCTGGTCTGCCGCAGCTGCAACAGCGTCGAAGACTTCGACGACCCTGGGCTGTCCGGGGTGAAGCCTCCCCGCAGGATCCACGGGTTTGTTCCCGAGTTCTTGAGTATTCACGTCCACGGCCTCTGCCGCCGTTGCAGCCAGGCCAGGGCGTGATTTCCACGCAGTCCAACCCGTAAGCAGGAGAGGAAGAAAATGGCCAAGGAACTGAAGGGCACGAAGACGCACCAGAACCTCAAAGACGCGTTTGCCGGTGAGTCGCAGGCGAACCGCCGCTACCTGTACTTCGCGAAGGTCGCCGACGTCGAGGGCAACCCCGAAGTCGCGGCGAACTTTCGCGACACCGCCGAGGGTGAGACCGGCCATGCGCACGGCCACCTCGACTACCTGAAGAAGGTCGGCGACCCTGCGACTGGGCTGCCGATCGGCGACTCGAAGCTCAACCTCAAGGCGGCGATCGCCGGCGAGACCCACGAGTACACCGACATGTACCCGGGCATGGCCAAGAGCGCCCGCGACGAAGGCTTCCCCGAGGTCGCCGACTGGTTCGAGACCCTCGCCAAAGCCGAGAAGAGCCACGCGGGCCGCTTCCAGAAGATGCTCGACTCGATCAACTGAGCCGGGCCTTTCACGCGGTCGTTTTCACCACGGCGGTCCGCCCGAGGCAGGGGTGGCCGCCGTGTTTTTTCTAAGCAGCCCTCAAAGGAGCCACCATGCCCGACGCCGCCAAGCCGATCTCCTACAAGCCCACCGACGGGCTGACCTACGACCCCGAGGATCCGCGCTACTTCGACAGCGGCGCGCTCCAGAAGGAGATCAACCGGGTCTTCGAGATCTGCAACGGCTGCCGGATGTGCTTCAAGTACTGTGACGCCTTCCCGTCGCTCTTCAAGTTGGTGGACGACACCCACGCCGGCGACGTCGAGAAGCTCTCGCCCGAGCAGACCGACGGGGTGATGGCCCAGTGCTTCCAGTGCAAGCTGTGCGAGGTGCAGTGTCCGTACACCCCGCGGGACAAGCACGAGTACCAGCTCGACTTCCCGAAAATGGTGCACCGCTGGGCGGCGATCAAGCAGCGGGAAGAGGGCAACCACCTGCGTGACGCGTTCCTCGGCGACCCCGACCTCTCCGGGGCGATGGCCCGCGCCTCGATGGGGCTGCTCAACGTCGCCAACAAGGTGGGCGCCCACCGCTGGCTGATGGAGAAGGTGATGGGCGTGCACCGGGACAAGCTGCTGCCGGACTTCGCCAGCTCGACGTTCGAGAAGTGGGCGAAGCAGCAGGGGAAGATCACGGGCCCCGGCGCGGAGGTGGTGCTGTTTCAGACCTGCTACGTGCAGCACAACGAGCCGCAGATCGGCCGCGACACCGTCGAGGTGCTGGAGCACCAGGGGGTGAAGGCGACCTGCGAAAAGGGCCTCAAGTGCTGCGGGATGCCGGCGTGGGAGCACGGCGATCTCGACACCTTGCGAGAGAACGCGCGGCACAACCTCGACATCCTGATGCCGCACGTGGACGCGGGCTCGAAGGTGCTGGCGATCAACCCGACCTGCGCGATGATGATGCGGCGCGAATACCCCGAGCTGCTCGCGAAAGAAGACCGCGAACGGGGAAAGAAGCTGGCCGCCGCGGTGGCTGACCCGGGCGAGTTTCTATGGAGCATTCGCAAAGAGCCGCGCTTTAAAAAAGAT
>JAYVRT010000531.1:0-5352 GCA_043776025.1 Archangiaceae bacterium
GCCGGCGGCGATCAGTGACGAGCCGCCGACCTGGGCCGCGGGCACCGTCCAGGTCCCGATGCCACCGCAGACCCTTGCCGCGGCAGGGGTGTGCTTGACGAAGAGCACCGCGCTCGGATCGCCGCCGACCAGCGTGCCGGTGTCGGTGACGAAGACGGCTGACTTGCCCGAGGTGAGGCGGTAGCCGTCGGTGGTCTCGGTCAGTCCGACACAGGTGCTGATGAACTGATCGATCGACGGGTCGCGGACGAGCGCCCCCGGCGCCGCGGCCTGGACCGCCGCGAGGTACGCCTCGTTGATGTTGATCGAGTGCTTGATCAGGCTGTCGTCGTAGCCGGTGTCCAGCTGCGCCAGCGCGTCGACGCCACCGATTCGGATCTTCACCGTCGGCACGTTGGGCACGGTGTAGCCGGAGACGCTCGCTCCGCCGTCGGGAATGACCTGAATCAACGGCACCAGGGTGCTGGTGTTGCTCGAGAAGAAGCCAGCGGTGGACAGCCCGGCCAGCCCCGCGTCGGCGAGCTCCCCGTCGGTGCAGAACGCGCCGCCGCGCAGCGAGAGCACCCGGTGCCCGGCGTAGTCGAGCGTCGTCGGGTTGAGGCTGAGGAAGTCGGTGCCGATCAGCCCGCACTCCCGAGGAGGCGTCACGCGCGCCGAGTAGTCCGCGGTCGAGAGCGTCACCTGGCCCCAGCTGCCGAAGTAGTCGAAGTCAGCGAACTTGCAAAGCGCGCCGGGGATTGCAGGGTTGCCCTGACAGCTGGTCGGAACCGGGGCGCCGCCGTCGAAGCCCTTCAGATCGATCCACGAGGCGGTCGACGCGAAGTCGATCAGGAACGCACCCGCGGCTCCGGGCGCGGCGCCGACCCTGACCGTGACGAAGGGCAACTGCCCTGACTGCGTCAGGCCGATCGCGGTGCCCAGACAGGCCGGCAGGGTGTAGCCCGCCCCCGCGTCGGCCGGCCCGGCGTCGTTCGCGCCCGCGTCGTTCACGCCCGCGTCGTTCGGTCCTGCGTCCGCCGGCCCCGCGTCCGAACCGGAGCCGGCGTCCTGGGGGCCGGCGTCGAACGGCGTTGGCTCCGCGCCCGGGCAGCTCGAGAAGCAGAGGACCCAGACGACGGCGGCGATGGCGAACCCGAAGCGCATCGCCGCCCTCTCGCACATTTTACTGCGGATTTCTCCGGCTAGCGTGGGCCCGCGGCGAAGTCGGTGAACTCGATCAGCTTCGGCGGGTCGCTGCGAAAGTCGCTGTAGCGGATCCACACCGGCCGAACGCGGACGTAGCTGATCCCCGGCCAGGCCTCACGCTCGGGCCCGTCGGGGAACGTCGCGAAGTAGCGCTTCTTCAGCTCGGCGAGTTTAGCGCCCGAAGGGAGGTCGGCAACGCCTTCGTACTGCGCCGTCTGCGAATCCTCCCAATCGATGACGAACGCCATCTTCGGATGGGTGCGGAGGTTGGCGTACTTGCGCGTGTTGTCGAGGGTGTCGAAGAAGAGCTCGAAGGCGTCGGTGACCACGATGCCCACCACGGCCGCCTGCGGCGCTCCGGCGGCAGTGACGGTGGCCTCGACCGCGTGGTCGTGGGCGCGAAGGAAGTTCAGCAGAGCGTTGCGGGTCATCGAATCATTCTCCGCCGAACACCCAGGCCAGCACCCCGCCCACCAGCGCGGCGACGCCGATGCCGTAGCTGACGTTCGCCGCCGTCGCGTTGGTGCGCGCCGCGCCGCCCAGCTCGCGGAAGTCCGACTCGAAGGTGGCGCCGTTCGCCCGTCGCTCGAGCGCCCGGGCGTTCGCCCCGAGGCCGATTCCCACTCCCGCGGCGACCACCGCGACAACCCCCAGCGCGATCGGCGCCGGGTGACGCCGCGCCCAGTTGGGCGGCTCAATCAGGGGCGGCGCGGCGGGCGGCGGCTTCGGCGCTGGCACCAGCTTCGGCGGTGGCGCTTCCCGCGGCTCGTCGGGCGGCGGCTCGACGCGTCGCACCGGCGCAGGCGGCTCTTCCTTCGGCAAGTCGACGTCGCGCGCTGGCGGCTCTTTGGGCGGCGGCTCTCGCACCACCGGCTCTCTGGGCGGCGTCGGCTCCTTGACCGGCGGCGGCCGGGGCGGCGGGTTCTCCTTGAGCGGCTTGAGCTTCTTCTTCACCGCGAGGAAGAAGTCGACGAGCTTCGGGCTGGTGTACGGCGGCAGCTCGGCCTCGGGGCTGATTCGCAGCGCGAGCCGGAAGCGCTCCTCGGCGTCGGCGCGCTGGTTGAGGTTGTAGTGGCACATGCCCGCGTAGAGCTCGATCTCCAGCAGCTCGTCGGGGGCGCTCTTCCACTGGGGCGCCTGCTGCAGCCGCTGGAGGCACTTCTCGAAGTCGAGCTTCTGGTAGTTCTCTTTGGCCTGGCGCAGGTACGGGTTCTTCCCGGCGACGGGAGCGGGCACTCCGGTAGGAAGCGGAGGCTCGGCGGCGAGCAGCAGAAGAGCGAAGGCCAGCACTTTCGTTCAGTCGCTGAGTATCACCGAGGGGTCGTCGGTAAGCTGCCAATCGAACAGCGCGATGCTCCAGCCGGCGCCGGCGTCTCCGTCGTAGCGGTAGATGCCCAGCTTCAGCTGGGTCGGGACCTCGAGCGTGCCGGCGTCGCCGACGTTGGTGAGCTCGGCCTGGAGCGCGCCGTTGAGGTACAGCCGGCGGTACCCGCTGCGCGACCACGCGACCTCGACGAGGTAGTCGACGTTGGGCTGGAACCCACCCGTCCAGGTGACCGAGCTGGTCAGGCCGCTGGCTCCGATCATCCCCCCGGAGCTGTTGGCGACCAGCTGCCCAGAGGAGTTGAAGGAGAGCGAGACCAGGGTCTTGTTCGCCGAAGCGAGCCAGAGAAACGGCGAGCTGTTGGTCAGCTTCAACGTCGAGGGAAGTTGAAAGCGGCCACGCAGGCGGCCGTTGCCGGTCGTCGGGAGCGAGCCCGCGTCGAGCTGGTTTGCTGTCGCCGTGTCGTTGCTGTCGCTGGCGCTCTTCACCGTCGAGGTGACGCGGTTCCCGCGCAGGGTGTCCACCTCGAGCGAGCAGAGGGCGTCGATCGTCTCTCCGCTGAAGCCGTGGAGGCTCTGCTTCCACAGCGGAGGAACGGTGGCGCCGCCGCCTCCGCCGGTCCCCCCGGTTCCTCCGCCGGCACTCGTCCCGCCGCCCGTTCCGCCGCCACCGCCACCTCCGTCGCCTCCGCTGCCTCCGCTGCCGCCACCCGACGCGGGGTCGACGCAGACGTTGACGACGCAGGTGCGCGGCGCGTGGCAGCGGTGGAACTCGTCGCAGGCGCGGCCCGGGAAATCGGGCAGATCGACCCCGCACGCGGCGAGCGCGACGGCCACGACAGTGAAGGGAGCCGCACGGAACACGACCGTCCGACGGTAACACGTCGGAGCCGGCTTCAGACCCAGGCCTGGAGCCCGTCTGGCGCCCCAAGATTTTTCGACAGCCACGGGCGTACGCGATTGGTTAGAACGGGCGGGTGTTGATCGACTCGCTCAAGCGCAGCCTCAAGAGCTGGACGACCTCGATGATGGGCGAGGGCCTCGACGAGAAGATCGCCGCGCTCACCCGTACCGAGAACGAGTACGGGGTGGATCCCTTCGGCTTCTCGCTCGACTACTCCCTGTCGGCGATCGCGCCGTTCGTCTGGCTCTACAAGCACTACCACCGGGCGGAGACCTTCGGGATTCAGAAGGTCCCCCGCGGGCGGGTGCTGCTGGTCTCGAACCACTCCGGGCAGCTGCCGATGGATGGGGCGATGATCGGCGCCGCGATGCTGCTCGAGGCCAACCCGCCCCGGGCGATGCGGGCGATGGTCGAGAAGTGGATGCCGACGCTCCCGTTCGTCTCCACCTTCATGGCTCGAATCGGGCAGATCGTCGGGACACCGGAGAACTGCCGGCGCCTGCTCGACAACGACGAGGCAGTGCTGATTTTCCCCGAGGGGGTGCGCGGGCTGAACAAGCTGTGGAACAAGCGCTACCAGCTGCAGGAGTTCGGCCTGGGCTTCATGCGCCTCGCGCTCGAGACCAACACCCCGATCGTCCCCGTCGGGGTCGTCGGCGCCGAAGAGCAGGCGGTGTCGCTGATGGACTTGAAGCCAGTAGGGAAGATCTTCGGGATGCCGTCTTTCCCGGTGACCCCCTACGGGCTGCCGTTTCCCCTGCCGACCCGCTACCGGATCTACTTCGGCGATCCGCTGTTCTTCACTGGCCGGCCCGATGACGAGGACGCCGAGTTGGAGAAGAAGGTGAAGGTGGTTCGAGCCGCGGTGCAGTCGATGCTCGACGCCGGCGTGAAGCAGCGCAAGCACGTGTTCTGGTGAGCGCGCCCAGCCAAAGGCCGGCGGTGGTGTTGACCGGGATCAGCGGCAACCTCGGCCGCTGCCTCACCAAGCTGCTGCACAAGCACGAGCGGATCATCGGGATCGATCGCCGCCCCTTCGTCGGCAAGCCGAAGGACGTCGAGATGTTCCAGGGGGACCTGCGCAAGAAGAAGATCGAAGATGTCTTCCGCCGCAACCAGGTGAAGGCGGTGGTCCATATGGGGATCCTCCATGACCCTCGGATGAGCGCGGAGGACCACCACAGCTTCAACGTGCTCGGCACCACCCGGGTCCTCGACTGCGCGGCGCGCTTCGGGGTGAAGAAGCTGGTGGTGCTCTCCAGCGCCGACGTCTACGGGCCGTCTCCGGACAACAGCAACTTCCTCTCGGAGGACGCTCCGCTGATGGCGGCGAGCCGCTTCCCCAGCGTGCGCGATCTAATCGAGGTCGACATGCTCGCCCACGGGTTCTTCTGGCGGCACCCAGCAGTGGAGACCGTGGTGCTGCGCCCGGTCCACATCGTCGGGCCGACGATCAAGAACGCTCCCAGCAATTACCTGCGCAACCGGCGACCGTGGAAGCTCGCCGGGTTCGACCCGATGGTGCAGCTGATTCACATGGAAGACGTCGCCCGCGCACTGGTCGAGGCGCTGCAGGAAGGGCGCAAGGGCGTCTACAACGTGGTCGGCCCCGGTGCCGTGCCGCTGTCTTCCGTCTTCAAGGAGCTGGGCAGCCGACCCCTCGCAGTACCCCACCCGATCGCGCGGCCGCTGCTGCGCGCAATGTTCCGCTATCGGCTCGCCAGCTTCCCGCCCGAAGAGCTCGACCACATCCAGTTCCTCTGCATGGTCGATCGAAAGCGGTGGAGCTCGGAGACCGGATGGCAGCCGTCGCACTCGATGCGGGAAACGATCCGCTCGGTGCTCGGTGAGTAACTGAGTAACTGAGTAACTGAGTAACTGAGTAACTGAGTAACTGAGTAACTGAGTAACTGAGTAACTGAGTAACTGAGTAACTGAGT
>JAYVRT010000532.1:0-5345 GCA_043776025.1 Archangiaceae bacterium
TGGCGAGCTCGGCGCGGGCGCGGCGTTCCTGTAGGTGGATCCAGTAGAAGAAGAGGACGAAGATCGCGAAGGCCGACGACGCCCCGAGAATGTCCATCAGGTGGCGGAAGTCGTTGTAGGGGTAGACGGCGACGCACAGCGGGACGACGTGCCCCGCCGCCCAGGAGATCGCGTGCCGCAGGCAGAGCACGATCGGCACCTGGATGATCACGATCGACAGCAGCAGCCCTTCGAAGCCGTTGAGGCCCAGGCGGGGCAGCGTCAGCGCCGAGGCGCTCTGGACGATCAGCAGCGCGACGCTCAGCCAGCGGGGAAAGCGGGCATGCGCGATCAGCGCGAGAAAGGCGAGCCCGTAGGCGAGCCACGGGATCAGCCAGGGTTTGTAGGCGAGGTGGGTGAAGCCGACGAACGCCCAGATCGCCAGGCCGACGGCACGCAGCCACGGCTCGGCTCGACCCAGGTTCGCGCGCTCGTCGAACTTCATCACGCGCGAAAGGTAGCCGTTGGGCTTCCGGCACGCATGTGCCGGAAGTCACGGTCCACGACGGCTGCTACTTCTTCTCGGCCGGAGCCGGGATCGCCTTGGTGATCTCGTCGGGAATCTTCGGGTTCACCCCACCGCCGGCGAACGCCGCGTACCGGCCGCAGTCCTCGGGATCCTCGGTCGGCTCGGCGCACTTGGCGTCGGGGGCGACGAGGGCGGTCATGTACTTGAGGCGATCGACGTTGCCCGGGTGCTGGTCGAACTTCTTGCCGCCCTGCTCCGCCTTGCGAAGCGCGTCGGCGAGCGCGTCGGACTTGTAGCCGGCGAACAGCAGCAGCTCGAGGCCCACCTTGTCCGCGGCGTACTCCGGGCCCTTGGGCGGCATCGGGTTCGCCTTCTTCAGGGTGAGCACGCCGTTGGTCAGCGCGTCGATGAAGCCTCCGTTGGGGACCGCCTTGGGGTCCTTCTTGTCCTTGAACTCCCCGGCGTAGTCGGCGTTCGCCATCACGCTCGCGGGGAGGACGTCGTTCAACCCCGCCTTGATGTACGCCGAGGCGGTCATCGCGAACTTGCAGACCGAGTTCTTGGTGCCGGCGTAGGCCTTGATCACGTCCTTGTTCACCACGTGGCCGATCTCGTGGCCGATGATGCCGGCCAGCTGGCCCTCGTTCTCCACCAGCCGCAGCATCCCGGTGGTGATCGCCACGTACCCGCCGGGCGCGGAGAAGGCGTTGACGCTCTCGTCATCGACGACGCCGAAGACCCAGGGGAGCTCAGGGCGCGCCGAGTAGCTGGCGAGGCGCTGGCCGATCTTGCTGACGTACATCGTCAGGTCAGTCTTGGGCCCCTTGGCCGCCTTCTGATCAGGGAACTTCGCCTTGAGGTCGGCCGGCAGGGGCTCTTCGACGAGGAAGTTTCCGTGATCCTGGGTGAGCGCGATCATGATCGCGCCGCCAATCTCCTTCTCCTCGTTGAGCGGGATGCTCCCGTCGGCCGGCGGGCAGAACTGCTTGATGTCGGCGTCGGCCTGGGCATCGGCGGCCTTGATGTCGTCGAGCTTCTTCTGGGCCGCGGCGGCGGCCGCCTTCATGTCAGGCATCCCTCCGCCCTTGAGCGTGGCGCAACCCGACGAGACGACGAGCACTGCGATGAAACCAATGAGGCTGTTCTTCACTTGCACACCTCCTTGGTCAAACCCTGTTTGACGGCGAGCTCACAGATTCCCTTCGGGTCCTTGTTCACCTCGGCGTTGATCAGCTCCAGCGCCACCACCTGCTTCGCGGCCTTGTCGAGCTCGGGCTTCTTCACCACCATCGCCTGGGCAGAGCCCGAGAGCGCGCGGGTCGCGGCGCCGGACGAGGCGACCGCGTGACCGGTGATGGTGTTGCCGTCGCCGCCCTTCTCTTCCGACGGCTTGATCGGCGTGAGGTTGACCATCAGGACGAAGCCCGTCTTCGCGCCGGACTTCACCGCGTGGAAGGCCTTGTCGGTCTTGTCCGCCCCGTTCCAGACGACCTCGGCCCCGGGCTGGAGCGTGACCACGGGCGGCGCGTTGGCCTTGGCGGCCTTGAGCACCTTGGTGTCCTTCGAGCGGATGTAGAGCGTGTCCCCTGGCTTCACCGCCCAGGCAGGTAAAGACATCAGGGTGACAGCCAACGCGAGACAACAGGCTTTGCTGCAGGTCATGGGGTTCCCCGTCCTCATCGAGAAGTTCAGCTACTCAATTCGCGGCGCGACTCTAGCCAACTGGCTCCAACGCGCATCATTCTCTTCACTTGAAGTCGCCGGTCGACCACATAAAGCCCTCGGGCGCGGCCGGCTTGGCCTTGGTGTCCACCTCGCCGAAGCTGTCGAGCGGGAAGAGGCTGACCTCTCGAGGCAGCGCGGGCGTGGCCGGCAAGGGGCGCCAGGGGACCGCGGTCTTGTTCTTCGACAGATCGCCGCGCTCGATCTTCTTCAGCAGCGGCTGGGCGGCGGGATCCACCTCGCGAAGGCGAAAGCCGGTGGCGAGCGCCGCCTTCAGCGACTCCTCGGCCTTCGCCTGCTCTCCGCTCTTCAAGTAGACGAGGGCGAGGTCGTAGTTGGCCCGCCCCCGCATCCGCCATTGGCCGGGCCGCGTCGCCCGGGCGAGCGCCTGCTCGTACAGCGGCTGGGCCGCCGCGTAGTCGCCCTTGCGGAAGCTGGCCCACCCCAGGCGGAGGAAGACGTCGGGGCTGGCCTCGGGCAGCGCGCGCAGCTGCTCGAGCACCGCGACCGCGTCGTCCCACTGGTTGGCGTCGATGTAGCAGCTCGACAGCTGGAGCCTGGCGTCGCGGCTGTTGGGGTTCGACGCGACGACCTCCTTCGCCAGCGCGATCGCCTCGGCGTTCTTTCCCTGGCGGGACAGTGAGCGCGCGAGGCGGGTGCGCATGAACGGATCGCCGGGGACGAACTCGGAGTACGCGCGCCAGGCCTCGGCGGACTTCTCCGGATGGCCGAGGGTGTCGAGCAGCTCGGCGAGGTAGCTGCGGGCGAGGAGGAACCCGGGGTGCCGGGCGATCGCGTCGCGCAGCACCTGTTCGCCAGCCTCGCCGGACTCGTAGCGGGTGACGAGCCAGAAGCGCGCCTGCCAGGCCAGCGGCTGCTCCGCGTCGGCGGGGTCCACCAGCTTCAGCGCGCGCACCGCCTTCGCGTCGTCGCCGAGGATGGCGTAGGCGAGCGCGAGACCGGCCTGGGCCCCGGAGAAGCCCGGGTCGTCCTTGGCGGCGGCCTCGCAGGCCTCCATCGCAGCGCGCAGCTCGCCCTCGTCGAGCACGGTGGGGTTCTCGATGCCCGCCGGCTGCCGCATCAGGGTGCCGTAGCAGCGGGCGAAGGCGCGCATCGCCGAGTCGGACAGGGTCGAGGGCGGCACGTCCTTGAGCTCCAGCGGCTTCTTGTCGCTGGTGGCGACCTTGTAGAGCGCGCTGGCGTACGCGTCGCCGCCTTCTTCGATCGCCTTCACCGTGCCCTCACCCAGATCGAGCTTGAGCGTCGTCTTCTGCGGCTTCTTCGTGCCGGGGGTGAGCGCGGTGAACGTCAGGGTGTAGGTCTTCGGATCCGAGGTCAGCTCGCCGAAGACGTAGGCGTCGGCGCCGATGCGGCGCGCGGCGCGCTCGGCGTCCTCGGGCTTGCGCAGGTTGTCTCCGTGCAGCCCTTCGCCCGAGGCCATCGAGAGCAGCTGCTTCACGTGCGGCAGCGCGAAGCGCCCGGTGGCCAGCAGCTGCCCGTAGGCGCGCGCCTGGAGCAGCATCGCGTACTCACGCGCCGTGGGGTCGGTGGTGGCAGGCAGCAGCACCACCAGCACCGGGAGCTTGTTCTTCGGCGGCTCGGAGGGCCGGGCCAGTCCCCCATCGAGCTTCGCGGCGACCGCGCCCGCGTCCTGCGCCAACGCCGCCGGAGCGGACAGCACCGCCAGCAGCGCACTGAGCCAAAGAGCGAGTTTCATCCGCGGCGAAACGTAGTCGAGGCGTTGGGGCTTGAAACGGAAGATTGAGAAGTTTGCGGCGGGCGCCAGGACGGTAGGCTTAAGGCAAACCCGTGGTCTGGATTGTCGTTCTCAGTATTTGCTCTGGTGCAGGCGACGCGTCGGTGACGGAGCCGGCGGATGCTTCGGTCGCGGATGCAGGGCCGGCCGACGCGGGGACGGCCGACGCGGGGGCCGCGCGGCCCCGGCGGATCGTGAAGAACCCGCTGTCGCACAAGGTCGACGAGGCGCGGGTCGAGCGCGTGTTCCAGTCGCTGCAACCCCGCGAGCGCGCCGCTCAGCTGCTGCTCGCCTACCCGCAGATCGGCAAGGGAGCGGTCGAGGTCGGGGGCGTCGTCTTCGTGGGAAACTCGCTGCGCAACATCGGCAAGGCCGGGGAGAAGATTGCCTCGCTCCGTGCGCGGGCCAGGGTCCCCCCGTTCTTCGCCGTCGACATGGAAGGCGGCCCGTCGAACCGGATGAAGAGCCTCAAGGCGCTCAAGGAACTGCCGTCGGCGCGCGACTTCGCCGAGCTCGAGGACGCCGAGGTCAAGGGCTGGGGAAAGAAGGTGGGCCAGGCGATGCAATCGATCGGGCTGAACCTGAACCTCGCCCCTGTGCTCGACGTCGCGGCCAGCGGCCACATGGCGAACAACCACCGCTCGTTCTCCGGCGACCCGGCGCTGGTGGCGAAGAAGGCGGCCGCCTACTCGCGCGGCCTGCTCGAGGCGGGCGTCGTGCCGATCGGCAAGCACTTCCCCGGGTACGGGGATCTCGAGGGCGACTCAGACCACGCGCTCGTCTCGACCCCCTGGGACAAGGCCCGGGTGATGAAGGAGATCTCGGTGTTCCAGCAGATCCACGAGGTGCTCGGAGGGGTGATGCTGGCCAACGTCGCCTACCCGGCGTTCAACCCGCGCCCGGCGATCTTGAGCCCGGAGCTGGTGAACCTGGCGCACGACAATGACTGGATCGCGGTGACCGACGACCTGTCGATTCACCTGCTCGCCGACGCGATCGAAGGCACCCCCGAGGATGTGCTCAAGCAGGCGCTGCTGGCGGGGAACGATCTGCTCCTCACCACCGCCCCGCCTGACTGGGACAAGGGGCTCGACTACGTGGGGATTCTGGTCGGGCTCGGGGAAGCGGATCCGGCGGCTCGCAAGAAAATCGACGCCGCCTGCCGGCGGATCCTGCGGCTCAAAGACCGGCTGGGGATGCTCGACGACCTCTGACCTTCGGCCAGAGGTCCTTCCGGGCCCGCTTGAGTTGAACGCAGCGAACCCTAAAGAACTTTAGCGTTGGCTGTCTTTGGATCAAGTGCCCCGTGGCGCGCTTGTCCGAAACCCGCTGACGGGCTTCGGGATGATATCCTCGCAG
>JAYVRT010000533.1:0-5345 GCA_043776025.1 Archangiaceae bacterium
CTGCGCGCGCTTCCAGGTCGCCGGGTCGTAGCCACCCGCGACGTTCACCGCGCTGACGCCGAGCAGCTCGAGCGGGCCGGTGTAGCTCCCGGTGGACAGGTAGATGTCGCGCTTTCCGGCGGTCACCACGGTCGACGCCGCGGCGGCCAGCGTCTTCTTCGGCAGCGCCCGCGTGCCGGGGTTCGCGTCGTTGCCGTTGACCGCGACGAAGATCCCGTTGTTGAGCTCGCCGTCGATTCCGTCGCAGTTGGCGTCGACGAACGCCAGGTCGGGCAGATCGCTGGTCGAGGTCGGGGTGCACTGGTACTCGCACCCGTCCGAGGGGTCCATGTTGAGGTCGATGAACCCCGCCTTGCAGACGAACTGGCAGTTGCCCGAGACGCAGCTCGAGGTCGCGTTCTGCTGGGAGCAGACGGTGAGGCAGTTGCCGCAGTGGAGCGGGTCGCTGTTGAGGTTGACCTCGCAGCCATCGGGGTCCATCGCGTTGCAGTTGCCGTAGCCGGTGGCGCAGCTCTGGACGACGCACTTGCTGCCCATGCACGCGGGAGTGGCGTGGGGGAGCATGCAGGCGTTGCCGCACATTCCGCAGTTGAGGACGTCGCTGCTGGTGGAGAAGCCGTTGTCGACCACGCCGTCGCAGTCGTCGTCGAGGTTGTTGCAGGTCTCGACGCCGGCATCGCCCGGGATGCAGGTGGCGACGCCGCCGTCGGTGCAGGTGCTGACCGAGCGCAGGCAGGCCCCGACGCCGCAGCTCAGGCTCGGCTGCCCCTCGTCGACCGTGCCGTTGCAGTTGTCGTCCTGCCCGTTGCAGGTCTCGGCTTCGGGCGTCTGGGCGTCGCACGCCACGGTGTTGCTCACCAGATCGCACTGCTTGATTCCTTTGCAGGTGCCGAAGGTGTTCTTCACTTCACACGGCTGCATGAAGTCGCCGCGCGCGAGGCAGGCGCAGCTGGCGTTGATCGGGGTGCACTGCTGAAGCTTCGGTTTGCCGTCGGTGCCCTGGGCGTTGACGCAGCGGTAGCCGTTGGGGCACTGCTGATCGAAGGCGCAGTCGCGGCCGCAGACGTGCTCCCCGTTGACCACGATGCAGCTGTCCGACGGGTAGGGGCAGTCGGCGTCGAGCTGGCACGCCTGGCACAGGCGCCGGGTGTCGGGCTGGCAGGCGAAGCGGTTGGCGGTCAGCTGGGTGCACACCTCGTCGACGAGGCAGCCGGTGGCGCAGCGGCGCACGCAGACCGGGTTGAGCCCCCGGGGGCCGTCGCACAGGCCGGTCGCGCAGGTGTCGTCGGTGGTGCAAGGGACGCCCTCTGCTTTCAGCGTCACCTTGGGCGGCTGCTTCCCGCATTGGCAGGCCGAGCAAGACAGCAGCAGAAAGAGCGCGAGCGGAGCGGAGGGTTTGAAGGGCATGGGTGCGCGGGGCGAGGGGAAAACAAAACCTACATGTCAAAATGTTTTCATTGCGTCAAACACCCAGCCGGGGCCGGGTGCGCAGGGAGCCTCAGAATTCCGCCAGCGGCGCCGGTTTTGCCGGGCCCGCACGGGGTTAAGCGCCGGCAACTGCTCAGCGGCATTCGAGCCTGGCCATTGCACTGCCTGGGTCCAAGGAGATCACACCATGGGAAGACTGCTGTTTGGGCTCGTTGGCGCGGTGGTGCTCGTCGGCTGTGGAGTGGACCGAACAGACGCGACGAAGTTCGGCAAGGTCCCCGGCTACCTCTCCAGCGCAAGTTGTGCGGCGGGGAAGGACACCGCGAGCTGTAACGCGATCTCCGGTTGTCGCTTCCTCACCCTGGGGATCGCGTGTCCCGCGGGCACGGCCTGCCCGACGGGGGCGTGCGTCAGCACCAGCACCTGCTCGCAGCACTCGACCTCCGCCAGCTGCACCGCCCAGTCTGGCTGTGCCTGGTCGGCGATGGGTCTGCTGTGTCCCCTCGGCGCGGACTGCGGTGCCGGCGGCTTCTGCCACGACACCACGCCGAGCGGTGGCGGGTGCGCCTGCGCCAGCCCGCTGTACTGCCCCGCCAATTCGACCTGCCCTCCGACCGAGTGTGACTGCTCGGGCGGTGGCTCCGGAGGCGGCAGCTGTACCTGCAGCGCCGCTCCGTGCGCCGCGGGGCAGACGTGCCCTCCTGCCACCTGTGACTGCAAGGGCGGTGGCGGAGGAGGAGGCAGCGGCTGCGTGACGGGCGGGACCTGTGCCTGCGCCTGCCCTGCGTGCCCGGCTGGAGCCAGCTGCGCCCCCTGCGCGTGTGACTGCGGGTCGGGCGGGGTGGTGAGTGGCGGCGGCGGCACCTCGCCGGGCTCTCCCGGCGGCACCAACACCTGCGTCTGCCCGGCGTGCCCGAGCACGCTCGATGGCGGCGGCAGCTGCCCGCCCTGCAGCTGCAGCACTCCCGACGCCGGCGTGGCGCCCGCGGACCCGTGCGGGGCGTACACCGACCCCACCGCGTGCACCGCTACCCCGGCTGAGTCCTGCGTCTGGTTTGGGCTCGGCCGTCCCTGTCAGACGGGTCAGACCTGCGTCAGCGGCGTCTGCCAGCGCAGCCTCAAAGGCGGCGGCTCCGGTGGTGGCGGGTGCGCCTGCGCCTGCCCGGCCTGCGCCCCGGGCTCGTCCTGCCCGCCGTGCAGCTGTGACTGCGGCGGAGGTCAGGACGCCGGCAGCTGCGTCCCGCCGCCCGTGCCGGCCTCCGGCACGCGTTAGGCGCTCCTTGCTGGCCCAGCACCCCGTGGATCAACACGGGGAATCGGGGCTGTCAGCGGGCGCGCAGGCGTTTGACCCAGCGCTCGACGGCCTCGGGGGCGCTCGGAATCGCCGCCGAGAGGTTCTTCATTCCGGCCGCGGTGACGAGGACGTCGTCCTCGATCCGCACGCCGATGCCGCGGTAGCGCGCAGGGACGGTGAGATCGTCGGGCTGGAAGTAGAGGCCGGGCTCGATCGTCAGCACCATTCCCGGCTGCAGCGGGCCGTGACGGTAGACCTCTTCCCGGGCCTTGGCGCAGTCGTGGACGTCGAGGCCGAGCATGTGGCTGATGTTGTGGAGCGTCCACCGCTTGTGGAGCTGCGCGTCGTCCTTGAGGGCGTCTTCGAGCTGGACCTTGAGGATGCCCAGGTCGATCAGCCCCTGGGACATCACCCTCATCGCGCGGCGGTTGGGCTCGAGGAAGTCGTTGCCGGGCTTCACCCCGGTGAACGCCGCCGCCTGGGCGCGCCAGACGAGCTCGTAGATCTCCCGCTGGGCCGGGCTGAAGCGCCCGGACACCGGCAGGGTCCGGGTGATGTCGGCGGTGTACAGCTGGTGGCCTTCGACGCCGGCATCAACCAGCAGCAGCTGGCCCGACTTCACCGTCGCGTTGTTCCGCGTCCAGTGGAGGATGCAGGCGTTGGCGCCCGAGGCGGCGATCGTGCCGTAGCCGACGTCGTTGCCTTCGACGCGGGCGCGCAGGGCGAAGACGCCCTCGACGTGGCGCTCGGTGCGGCCCGGCTTGAGCGAGCGGATCACGTCCTCGAAGCCGCGGGCGGTCGAGGCGATCACCTTGCGCAGCTCGCGGATCTCCGCGGCGTCCTTTCTCAGGCGCAGCTCACCCAGCGCCGCGGCGAGCTCCTTGTCGCGCGCGCCGCCGTCGATCGGGGGCAGGGCGGCGTCCACAGCCGGGGAGAAGCCGCGGAGCACCCGCGAGCGGGGCAGCTGCTTGAGGAAGTCGGGCAGGGTGGCCAGCCCCTGGGCCTGCTCGACGCCGAACCGGGCCTGGCTCTGCTCGACGCCCAGCCGCGGGCCGACCCACAGCTCGCCCTTCTTGCGATCGGTGAAGAAGGTCGCGCTCGACCGCCCGGGGTTGGGCTCGACGAAGAGCACCGCGCGGTGAACGCCGGCCGCGTCGGGCTTGAGCACGAGGACGCAGTCCGGCTCGAGGTTCCCGGTGAGCCAGAAGAAGTCCGAGCCGGCGCGGAACCGGTGGAGCGTGTCGTTGCTGCGCGTCACCTCGTGGCCGGTGGGGATCACCAGCGCTTCGCCGGGGAAGAGCGCTCCGAGCGCGGCGCGGCGGCGGGCGTGGGCGGCGGATTGCGGAATCGCCTTCGGCAGCGCGCGGGGCTGCGGGCGCCACTGCGTCATCATGAAGTCGATCAGCTTCTGCGGGGTCTTCGAGTCGTAGTTGGTCGCGGTCGACGGCGCCGGCTTGTCCTGGAGGTACGTCATGGCCGGACCGTATCAACCCGCCCACGCCGAAGGGAATCAGGGGGCGGGCGACGAAGCGGGCGCAAGCGGCGGAGCGGACTGCGGGGTGCTCGGCTCGGACGACCAGGGCCGGGAGATCGGCAGCGCGAGCTGGCCTGCCTTGGGCGCCTCTCGCTCGGCGAGGTCGACGACGGCGGAGGCGAGGTCCTTGTCGAGGCCGCTGCTCCGGCGCAGGTTCCGGTCGAGCCGGGCGGCGAGATCGCGCGACTCGCGGGTGTTGTCGGAGGACCCGTTGGCGCGGCGGTGCGCGGCGGAGAGCAGGGCCGACCGCCGCAGGGCGACCAGCGCGCGCTCGAGCTGCGAGCGGCTCTCGGCGTCGAGCTCGCTGCGCAGGAACTCCCGGACTCCGCGCGCGCTGCCGAACCAGACCTTGCCCAGGGTGCCGAACTCGCTCGGCTCGGGCGACGGCACGTCCTCGAGGGTGAGCACCGCCCAGGGTTCAATCGGGAACTCCCGGGAGAAGACCTGAAACAGCAGCGAGCCGTCGGAGCGGGTCTGCGCCGCGGCGGTGAGGGAGCCGAAGGGGAAGAAGATCCCGTTGCCGTCGGAGGCGTCGTCGAGCAGCCGGCGCCGCGCGGCGAGATCGAGCGGCGAGGCGTCCGCGCGGGAGACGTTGGTGCGCTTGAGGGTCGTCATCAGATCGCGCAGGTCGTCGATGTGGATCACGACGTTCAGTGAGTTGCCGCGCGTGTAGTCGGCGTGGAACACCCCGACGAGCTCGTACTCCCCGGTGATGCAGCTGACGGCGAGCACCGGCGAGCCGGAGTTGCCCGGCGAGAGCGCGGCGTCGACCACGAAGTCCTGGTGGTCCCAGTCTTTGTAGTCGTCGCGATCGTAGGTGGAGATCACCTTGCCGAGGCTGGTCGCCTTGAAGGCCCCGAGAGGAAAGCCGCGGACATCGACGACGTTGCGCTCCTTGAGCAGCGCGCTCTTGCCCACCCGCCAGGGCAGCACGTTGAGCGGCGCGCCCTTCGCGCGGACGATCGCGATGTCGAGCGACGGGTCCGACACCACCCGGGCGAGCGCAATGTCGTCGGTGTCATAGGCGTCCTTCTCGGTGTCGACGATCTTCATCGTGTCGCTGACGCGCTTGCAGCCGATCGGCACCCC
>JAYVRT010000534.1:0-5344 GCA_043776025.1 Archangiaceae bacterium
CCTACGAGCTGCCGATCGAGAACGGGTGCATCCGTTCGATGGATCTGCGGCAGATCAAGACCAACGCCGAGGACTTCGGGCTGATGGCCTACGATCCGGCCTTCCTCAACACCGCCAACTGCAAGAGCGCGATCACCTTCATCGACGGCGACCTGGGGATCCTCGAGTACCGCGGCTACCCGATTGAGCAGCTGGCGGAGAAGTCGACCTACCTCGAGGTGGCGTACCTGGTGATGAACGGCGAGCTGCCCAGCCGCGGGCAGCTCGAGGAGTTCGTCCACATCGTCACCCACCACACGTACATCCACGAGAACGTGAAGAACTTCATGAGCGGGTTCCGGTACGACTCGCACCCGATGTCGATGCTGGCGTCGACGGTCGCGGCGCTCTCCGGCTTCTACCCCGACGCGAAGAACGTGAAGGACAAGCGCAGCCGGCGAATCCAGATGATGCGGCTGATCGCGAAGATGCCGACCCTGGCGGCCTTCAGCTACCGCCACACGCAGGGCCTGCCCTACGTCTACCCGGACAACGACCTGTCCTACGGCGGCAACTTCCTCGCGATGGTCAAGCGGATGGCGGAGAGCCGCTACAAGGTCAACCCCATCCTCGAGCGGGCGATGGACGTGCTGTTCATCCTCCACGCCGACCACGAGCAGAACTGCTCCACCACCGCCGCCCGCGTCGTCGGCAGCTCCGAGGTCGATCCGTACTCGGCGGTCTGCGCCGGAATCACCGCGCTCTACGGCCCGCTGCATGGCGGCGCCAACGAGGCGGTGCTGCGGATGCTGCGGGAGATCGGCTCGGTCGCCAAGGTCCCCGAGTTCATCAAGAAGGTGAAGGAAGGCGAAGGCACCAAGCTGATGGGCTTCGGCCACCGCGTCTACAAGAACTACGATCCGCGGGCGAAGGTGATCAAGCGCACCTGCGACGAGGTCTTCGAGGTCACCGGCCGCAACCCGCTGCTGGACATCGCCGTCGAGCTCGAGCGGATCGCGCTCCAGGACGACTACTTCATCAAGCGCAAGCTCTACCCCAACGTCGATTTCTACTCCGGCCTGATCTATGAGGCGATGGGCTTCCCGGCGGACATGTTCCCGGTGCTCTTCGCCATCCCCCGCACCGTCGGCTGGGTCAGCCAGTGGGAAGAGATGATCACCGACTCCGAGCAGAAGATCGCCCGGCCGCGCCAGGTCTTCACCGGCCAGAAGAAGCGCGACTGGGTCCCGATCGAGAAGCGCGGCTGACGCCGATCAGGCGGCGCTCTGCTCCGACGAGGAGTAGAGCCCGTCGATCAGGGCGGCGTACTTCTTCTCCACCACCTTCCGCCGCACCTTCAGCGTCGAGGTCAGCTCACCGCCCTCGATGGTGAAGTCGTGCCCGAGCACCTCGAAGCGCTTGATCGTCTCGAAGCGCGCCAAGCGGGCATTAACCTCGGTCTCGATGCGCTGGTGGAGCCAGGCCTTGAACTTCGGCTCGCGGGCGAGCGCCGCCGGGTCCTCGGGCCAGCCGTGCTGCTGGGCGATGCGGGGCACCTGTTCCGGATCGAGCGCGAGCAACGCCACCAGGTAGTTGCGGTTGTCGCCGACGACGATCGCGTTGCCCAGGGGAGAGATCCCCTTGAGCATCAGTTCGATGTTGCTTGGCGCGGTCTTCTTCCCGCCGGAGGTGACGATGATCTCCTTCTTCCGGCCGGTGATCTTCAGGTACCCGCCCGCGTCGAATTCCCCGACGTCGCCCGAGTGCAGCCAGCCGCCCTGGATCAGCTCCGCGGTGGCGGCCGGCTCCTTGTAGTAGCCCATGCAGACGTTCTCGCCCTTGACGAGGATCTCCCCGTCGTCGGCGATCCGCACCTCGACGCCGGCCATCGGCTGGCCGAGCGTCCCGAAGCGGGTCTGGTGCTCGGTGTTGACCGAGGTCGGCCCGGTGACCTCGGACTGGCCGTAGACCTCGCGGAGCACGATGTCGATCGACGCGAAGAAGTCGAGCACCTCGCGGGCGATCGGCGCCGCTGAGGTCGCGAAGATGTGGGTGCGATCGAAGCCGATCCGCGCTCGCAGCTTGTTGAACACCGCCTTCTTCGCCGCCGAGTACTGCAGGTCGAGGAAAAGCGACGGGTTGTTCCCCGCCAGGCTCTGCTCCTGCCACTGAAGGCCGACGCGCCGCGCCCAGGCCATCACCTTCTGCCGCGTCGCGGGCTGGGCGGCGACCTGCGCCTCGGCCTTCATCTTGAACTTCTCCCAGACCCGGGGCACCCCGAAGAACACCGTCGGGCGCACCTCCCGCAGGTTCTCCGGCAGCTTCTCGAACGACTCGGCGAAGTAGATCTGCATCGCGTTGAGCAGCGGCGCGTGAATCGTGCAGGTCTGCTCGGCGATGTGCGACAGCGGCAGATAGGAGACCATCACCTCCTCGCCGTCCTTGAGGTTGGCGCACTTCGACAAGTGCACCGCCGTCCAGGTGAGGTTGCGGTGGCTGAGCATCACCCCCTTGGGCATCCCGGTGGTGCCGGAGGTGTAGATCAGCGTCGCCAGGTCCTCGGGCTCGAGCGCCGCGACCCGTTGATCGTAGACCGCCGGGTCCGCCGCCTCGCCCAGGCGCATCACCTCTTCGTAGGAGAGCACTCCGGGCCGCGGCGTCTGCGGCGCGTCCATGATGATCACCTCTTTGAGCTTGGGCAGGCCCTTGCGCACCGAGAGCAGCCGTTCGAGGTAGACGTCGTTCTCCACCAGCGCGATCGGCGCCTCGCAGTGGTTGACGATGTACTCGATCTGTTCGGGACTGCTGGGGGTGTAGATCCCCACCGGGACGCCGCCGGCGGCCATCGCCGCGACATCGGCGACCACCCACTCTTCGCGGTTGAAGCCGATCACCACCAGCTTCGAGCCAGGGGGGAAGCCGAGCTCGATCAGCCCGAGGGCAAAGTGCCGGACCTTGCGCGCGTACTCCCTCCAGGAGATCGGCACGTACGCCCCACCGCGCTTGCTCCACAGCGCCGGGCGGTCTTGCAGCCTTTCGGCCTGCAGGTGCAGTTGGTGCACCATTGACACTGGAATCGACATGGCGCCGGACGATAGCCGAAGCCCGTTCTCATTCCATTGTCGTTGACAGGCCAGCGGTCGCCCCATATCCGACCCCTGTCATGAACATCGATTTCACGTGCGCCAAGTGTGACGGCAGCTTCGAGCTCGATTCCCAGGACATCGCTGACGGCACCGAGAAGCTCGAGTGTCCGCACTGCGATGCCAAGGCGACCCAGGTCCAGGTCGACGAGTTCGTCGCGGCGATCACCGAGATGCTGGCGCAGGTCGCGGCGCTGTCGAAGAAGTTCGCGGTCGCCTTCGCGATCGACTCCGAGGACGTCGACGTCCCGCTCGATGAGGACGACGACGAGGAAGAGGACGACGACAAGGACGACGAGGAAGACGCCGACGATGATGACGACGAGGACGAGGACGAAGACGACGTCGAAGAAGAGCCCTGAAGCCTTCGCACCGAGGCCCGGAAAGATGAAAGCCCGGCCCCCCCTCCCAGGGTTGCCGGGCTTTCCTATTTGAAGCCTGCGACTGCCTAAAACTTGTCTGCGATGTCAGCGATCAGCGGGATGCGGTACCGCTCGCCTTTGAGCGCCTTCGCGAACATCACGTAGAGGTCGAACCCGAAGAACCCGAGGTAGCCGACGCACCCGAGGATCTGCCCGAGAATCGGGATGAACTGGAGCACGGTCATGATGATCGTCAAGGCGATGCCGCCGCCGACGCCAAAGACCAGCCCCTGCTTCGCGTGGAACTTCACGTAGTCCGAGTCCTTCACGGTCAGCAGCGGGATGAGCGAGAAGATCCCCAGGTAGCAGAGCACCAGCATGATCTTGTCCTGGTCGCGCACGGTGTCCGTGCCGCCCACCGACTGAAGCTGCTGGCCTTGTTGCTGATCTTGCGGCGTCATTCACACTCCGGCGTGAGGAAAACGTCGAACCGCCCTGCGAAATCGACGCGTTCGTAGGACGCGGATCGCCTCAAGTCAAGGCGACAGCGGCACCCCTGCCACGGTGAAATCCTCGAGGGTTGTCAAGCGGCGGCCCGCCGCGCGCAGGGCGTCGAGCTCGTTCCGTTCGAGGCGTCCGCCGGGCACGTTGCGGACCTCGACCCGGGCAATCCCCAGGTCGCCCAGCTGGACCAACACCGACGCCGCGGTGCCCACCTGGGTCTTCACGTGGAAGTCGCTGTCGCTCTCGAGGTCGATGGTGAGGCTCTCAAATCGCGCGCCCTGTAGGCCGAGCACCACGTCGGCGTAGGTGACGGCCCAGCGCTCGAGCTTGCCCCGCGCCTCGCCCTGCACCTGCGACGACATCCGCAGCCAGGCCGCCGCGCCCTCGAGCGTGGAGAAGGTGGGGACCACCTCGAGGCGCTGCCGTCCGGCGATCACTCCGCTGGTCAGGACCGCGCTCGCCAGCTCTTCGGCGAACAGGGGGGTCAAGGTCTCCACGGTGGCGATCGCCAGCACCTTGGCCGCCTGCAGCGGGGCGCAGCCGGCGAGCGCGGCGAGATCCTCGTGGGGGTGCCAGAGGGTGATCTCGAGCTCGGCCGGAGCGCTGGAGAAGCCCTCGGCGGCGAGCGCGCAGCCGATGTCGACGTCCAACCGCACCAGGTGCCGCAGGACGCGGTGGGCGAAGAAGCCGCCGACCTGGGAAGCGACCCGGCCCCGATCGATCGTCACCGCCTCGACGGTGCCCAGCCGCACCTCGCCGGTGACCTTCTGGTACTGCTGGGCGGCGAGGTTCGCGGGGAGCCTCAAGGTGTGCAGCAGCCCCCCGGAGAACCGGCACTTGTCGGCCACCGCCACCTCGGCAAGGGGGCCGAGCCAGGCCTTGGCGTTGACGTGCTGCAACTTCTCCAGCCGGCGCCGCTCGAAGCCGGTGGGGTGCTCCTTCTCTCCGAGCGCGATCGCTTCCCCCCGCGGGTCGCCGCGCTCGAGCAGCCAGTCGGAAAAGACGAGACGGAGCGCCCGATCTTTTGGGCGCTCCGCCAGGGCAGACAGAAACTCTTCCTCGCTCTGCAAGATCAGCCGAGCAGGTGCTTGACCGCCTCGCGCTCTTCCTCGAGCTCCTTGAGCGTCGCGGCCATCTTCTCCTTGGAAAAGTCGTCGATCTCCAGGCCCTTGATGATCTCGTAGCTGCCGCCGCCCTTGCAGCGGCAGGGGAAGCCGTAGACGACGTCGTTGGGGATTCCGTAGGAGCCGTCGGAAGGCACGCCCATCGTCACCCAGCGCTCGCCGGCGCCGACCCACCAATCGTGGAGGTGATCAATCGCCGCGTTCGCTGCCGAGGCCGCCGACGAGAGCCCGC
>JAYVRT010000535.1:0-1676 GCA_043776025.1 Archangiaceae bacterium
CGCGGTCGACTTCTACAAGAAGGCCAAGGAAGCCTCGCTCAAGCCGATCATCGGGTTGGAGGCCTACGTCGCGGGCCCGAAGGGCAGGGCAGACCGCACCGAGAAGATCGCCAATCACCTCATCCTGCTGGCGAAGAACAAGGAGGGGTACTCGAACCTCCGCTACCTCTCGTCGATGGGGTACCTCGACGGTTTCTACTACCATCCCCGCATCGACAAGCAGGTGCTCAAGGAGCACAGCGAGGGGCTGGTGGGCCTGACCGCCTGCCTCGGCGGCGAGGTCACCAGCGCCTGCTTCCGCGGCGACATGGATCACGCGCGGCGCGCGGCCAGCGAGTACAAAGAGATCTTCGAGCCGGGCAATTTCTTCCTCGAGATCCAGAGCAACGGAATGCCCGAGCAGGAGAAGGCGAACGCGAACCTGAAGCAGCTGGCGCGCGACGTCGAGCTCCCCCTCGTCGCCACCGCCGACGCCCACTACATCAAGCGCGAAGACGCGCGCGCCCACGAGCTGCTGATGTGCATCGCCTCGGGAAAGACGCTCGCCGACAACAAGCGGATGAAGCATTCCACCGACAAGCTGTACGTCACCAGCCCGGAGGAGATGCGCGCCTACTTTTCGGACGTCCCCGAGGCAGTCGACAACACGATGCGGATCTCGGATCTCTGCAACGTCGAGCTCAAGCTCGGCAAGCCGATGCTCCCGACCTTCAAGGTCCCCGACGGCCACAACCCCGACAGCTTCATGGCCGAGCTGGCGACCAAGGGGCTGCACGAGCGCTTCACCGAGCTGTCGTACCCGGTGGATCGCGAGCAGTACCTGCACCGGCTGTCGATGGAGCTGGCGGTGATCTCGAAGATGGGGTTCGCCGGCTACTTCCTCATCGTCCAGGACTTCATCAACTGGGCGAAGGCCCACGGCATCCCCGTCGGCCCTGGCCGCGGCTCGGGCGCGGGCTCGATCGTCGCCTACGCGCTGAAGATCACCGACCTCGATCCGATCCCCTACAACCTGCTCTTCGAGCGCTTCTTGAACCCCGAGCGCGTCTCGATGCCGGACTTCGACATCGACTTCTGCCAGGACCGCCGCGACGAGGTGATCCACTACGTCGGCACCAAGTACGGCGAGAACAACGTCGGGCAGATCATCACCTTCGGAAGCTTGAAGGCGAAGAGCGTGCTCCGCGACGTCTGCCGGGTCTTCGGCCTGCCGTTCTCCGAGGGCGATCGGTTCGCCAAGCTGATCCCCGAGGTGCTCAACATCACCTTGAAGCAGGCGATCTACGGCGACGCGGAGAAGTCGATCGCCGGCGAGGCACGGCTGAAGGAGATGATCGACAAGCCGGTGAAGCTCACCGAGGTCGAGGGCAAGGAGATCACCACCAGGGACGTGCTCGAGATCGGCCTCGCTCTCGAGGGACTCCACCGCCAGGCCGGGCTCCACGCCGCCGGGGTGGTGATCGCCGACAAGCCGCTGTGGGAGTACGTGCCGGTGTACCAGCCGCCCGGCGAGAAGGTGCTGGTCACCCAGTTCGCCAAGGACGAGGTCGAGGCGGCGGGGCTGGTGAAGTTCGACTTCCTCGGCCTCAAGACGCTGACGGTGTTGCAGATGGCGGTAGCCCTTGTGGCGCGGCGCGGCGTCGACATCGATCTCACCGCCATCCCGCTCGACGACA
>JAYVRT010000536.1:0-20137 GCA_043776025.1 Archangiaceae bacterium
TCCCGGACCGCGCCTACCCGGAAGCCAAGACGTCCACCAGCGAGCTGAAGCTCTCGGCCAGCCCCGACGGCAAGAACGGTGCGAGGTCCTGCAGCGCTCGGGGCCTCGACGCCCCGCTCTTCGGCCTGGCCCTGGCGGCCCTCAGCATCATCCGCCGCCGCAAGGTCTAAGCCGCAACCGCACTCCGGTTTGAAGACTGCCCCCCGTCAGCCTCACGCTGACGGGGGGTTTGTCTTTGACCCCTCCGCTCACGGCCGCTCCGCGCTGGATCCGCCCACCGCAGCGGTGGAGCTGGAGCTTGCTGGCGGTGACGCCCGAGGGTGGAGGCGCGGCGATCAGCGGTCGGTGGTGACGCGAGTCAGCTCGTCTTCTCGAGACTCGCGACATCGAGGAGATCCTTCGCCCTGCCCGCGGCCTTCTTGTTCTTGATCAGCGCAGGTTTGCCGATGAACGGCACCTGCATCGACTCCAGCGCGCTGACGAGGCGACCCGGCCAGGCCAGACGGCCCCAGCGCTCGCGACGGCGGGGCCTGGGTCCCGCCCGTTGTCCTCACTTCGGCTTCTTCAGGTTCTCCCGAAGCCTGACGATGATGTCCTTGAGCGCACCTTTCTGGGCGCTGGCGATCCACGACGTGGGCAAGGCGATCTTCGGCTTCGCGCGAATCCGGTAAGTGACGTTGCTCTTCTTCCCGTCTTCGTTGGCGATCAGGGTCCACGAGCCTTGGAGAACCGTGTAGTCGCCCGAGATCAGGTTCCACTCACGCACGTATTTCACCCCGGGCTCGATCTTGTGGGTGGCAAGGGTGGTGCTGGTGAGGTCCGGCAGCGGAAAAGGCAGGTGGGCAGTGACCTGGCACTTGGCGGTGAAGGCGCTGTTCTCGTCGCCCTCGCGCGACAGCTCGGCGCTCTTCACGATGCGCGGCATCGTCTTCGAGAAGTCGGCGCACTTCGAGACGATCGCCCAGATGTCCGCCGGCGGTGCGTCCACCACCGCGGTGACGACGTTGAACGGCACGTCGCTGTCGGGGACGGCCTCACTGGTGACGGTGATGTCGTCGGCGAGCGCGCCGCCGGCGCTCAGACTGAGAAAGACGAGGGTCGAACGAAGCACCCGTCCTCTTTAGCACCCGCTGCCAGGCGGAGCGGCCTCAGCAGCGAAAGCGAAGGACAACAAGCGCAAGGCTGGCTACTGAGTTGACTGGCAGGTGTCCCAGGCGGTCTTGCACGACCCCGGGTCCTGCAGCGCGCTGTCGCGGCAGGCGGTGCCGGCGTCGGAAGTGCCTCCGTCGGAGCCGCCATCAGCCCCGCCGTTGGGACAGAAAGTCGCCACGCAGGCGTTCACCTGGTCGCGCGCGGTGAGCGCACCCGACGACGCGCCGTTGCCGCACTGGTCACAGTCGAAGAGGCAGCTCTGCTCACAGGCGACGATCGCGCCGCAGCCGTTGCGGGTGTCGACGGCGAAGGTCTGCTCGGTCTTCGTCTGGCCCACGGTCGCGACAATCTGCACCCGCGGGGCAAAGTTGAAGCTCGAGGCGATGAGATACATCGTCCGGGTGACCCGCTTCCCCCCCGGGTCGTCGTAGGTCACCACCGGCACGTCGAGCGACGCGAGCGACGTCTGGTGATCGAACGCCGAGTAGATGGTGACCGATTCGCCGATGCACTGCGGCGCCTTGGGCCCGATCCGCAGCCGCAGGGTCACCATGCTCGCGCCCTGGCCACCGCGGACGAGACTCAGCTGCTCGCCGGCGTCGAACGTGCGGAAGGAGCCTTCTCCGCCGGGGCCGAGCTCGAGCGTTTCCACTCCGCCGGTCGAGGGCATGTTGCAGGAGTCCGGCTGAGGCACGCTCGGGCCGCAGACGCAGCCGAAGATCGCGAACAGGCCGAGGCCGATGAAGAGAGCGCTGGCGCGGCCCCGAAACAGCCGCAGCAGCAAAGACAGCAAGACCATCGGCGCACCCTACTCGACGGAAGGGGCTTTGGGCCGCCGGCCGCCTCACGCCGGTCGTGCGGCCAGGCGGGCTTCGAGCGCTCGCACCCTGGCCTCGAGCGCGGCGATCTTCTCGTCCCGCCCGCCGACCGCCGTCGCCACAGCTGCAGCCTCGAAGCGTTGGGGGATGTGCTGCGGGCAGTTGGCGTCCCAGGCGACGACGGTGATCACCAGCGCCCGTTCTGGCCGGGCGGCGTAGCCCTCGGGCATCAGCGACTTCAGCAGCGCCGGATCGTCGGAGACGACGCGGGCCTGTCCCCAGATCTTGATCCGCTCCTTCCGCGCGTAGTCGATGAGGAAGAGGTGAACCTTCGGGTTCTCCGCGAGGTTGCCCAGACTGATGTACTGCCGGTTCCCAGAGAAGTCGGCGAAGGCCAGCGTCCGGGCGTCGAGCACCTTGAGGAAGCCGGGCGGCCCGCCCCGGTGCTGGATGTACGGCTGGTTCTCGGCGTTCGCGGTGGCGAGGAAGAAGCTCGTCTGACGCCCGATGAAGGCCGCGAGGTCGTCGGTGACTGCAGTCTCCCAACCACCCTCGCGCTCGACCCGCGCGTACGCCTTTCGCGAACCATTCTGGGTCTGCTGCTGCTTCACCGACGGGGTGAACGCGACGTCGCTCGGGTACTGCCGGGTGGGGGCCATTCGCTCAACCTAGGGGCCCGGCCCCAGCGCAACAACGGAGCGTATTGGCATTTGACCATTGCTGATTATGAAATGAGGTGGCGCGGACCGCCTCGAGGCGATGGCGGCGTTCGCGCGAGTCGCAACTGACGCGTTGACGCCTACCCGGGGCTCCGGGCTACACGAGGCCTTACCGATGTTTCGCTACCGAGAAGACCTCCTCCCCGTGGTCCTGCTGCTTGGGATCTTCTCCATCGACGTCGCCGTCTACCTCTGCGTGGACTCCTGGTGGCTCCTCGTCCCCTACGCGCTGTTGAGCCTCATCCCCAAGGCCGCGGCCTGCGCGTTCAACCACCACCACCAACACGTCAGCACCTTCACCCACTGGCTCCCCAACCGGTTGATCGAGCTCGTCTACGCGTTCACGACCGGGGTCTCGAGCCAGGCCTGGGTGCTGCACCACTCGCTGGGCCACCATGTGAACTACCTCGACCAGGTGAAGGACGAGTCGCGGTGGGCGCGCGCCGACGGCACCCCGATGGGCGAACTGGAGTATTCGTGGATGACCACTTCCACTGCGTACACGCGCGCGTGGGCGACGGGCGCGCGCTTCCCGAAGCAGCGGCGGCTGTTCCTCGGAATGGGCCTGCTGTCGCTGGCGATCGTCGCCGCGCTGGTGGGGTACCGCCCACTGCCGGGCGCGGTCCTCTTCGTCTGCGTCCCGTTGATCGCGCTCTTCCTCACCGCGATGGCCACCTGGACCCACCACACCGGCCGCAGCACCGCGAGCCACCTCGTCGCGTGCAACAACATCCTCCAGCCCTTCTACAACCGGCTGACCGGCAACCTCGGCTACCACACCGCGCATCACCTCAAGCCGGGCGTGCACTGGTCGCGGCTGCCGGCGCTCCACGCGGAGATCGCCGCCGCCATTCCGGCAGACGCGTACCTCGAGCCCGGCTACCCGTGGAAGTGGTTCGGCGAGTCTCCCGCCGTGGCCGTGCCCGCGGTGGATCCGGCGGTCGGCTCGGGTGCGATGGCCGTGGGCAGCGCCGAGAACTGACCGCCCCGGGCCCGGGAGTAATAAACATTTCGTAGGATATGTTTTGGGCCGGCGGCCTGCTAGGAAGTCTCTGGCATGATCAAGCCATGCGACCCAGGCGCCACGGTCACCGATCGCCCGCTGCCCCGCCCGTCGAGGCCGTCGGGACCCCGGCCGGCGCACTTCGAGGCCGAGCTGACGCTGGACGAGGACGCTCCGAAGGGGGCTAATCCAGACGGGGCGGGTCCGGCTCCGACGTTCTTGAAGCTGGCGCCGGTCGACCGTCTTGCCGCGAAGCCATCGCGGCCCGAGCGGCGACCGCTCGCGAAGCAGGACGCCGCGCCGGCGCCGCTGACGCCACGCGAGCGAAACCGGGTAGCGATCGCCACCGCGGGGATCATCGGGCTGGCGGTGGTGCTCGTCTGGGCGATGCCGACCCGGCCTGCCGCGGTCGCCCGGGTGGAGCGGCCGGCGGTCCTCGCCGAAACTCCCAAACCGAAGGTGCGCCCCGCCGAGCCGTCGCCGAGCGTGCCCCAGGTCGGCGACGAACCGCTGTGGCTTCAGGTTCCGCTGGGCGATGGGACGACCGAGCGCCGGGCCGGAGGAATGGTGAAGGTGTGGTCCGACCCGCCCGCCGACGTCTCGATCGTCAACGGCGAGAAGTTCGGCCGGACCCCGGCGCAGGTCACCGCCCCTGTCGGGCCCGTGCGTCTGGCGTTCGACAACCGCGAGGTCGGGTTGCACAAGGTGGTCACCCTCGAGATTCGCCCGGGATTGAACGGACCCAGGACGTTGGAGTTCGGCCGCGGCTGGCTCGAGATCTCCGCGGCGCCCGGCAGCAAGGTGTCGATCGACGGCAGGGCGATCGGCGCGACGCCGGTGCCGCTGCAGACGCTGTTCGAGGGAACGCACACCATTGAAGTCCTCCGCGTCGACCGCCAGCGGGACACCCGCCAGTTGGAGATCGCCGCCGGGATGACGGTCACCCACGAGGTCGCCCTTCCCTTGCTCCCCTGAGCGCTCGCGCTCAGAAGAGGTAGGTGTAGCCGGCGGTGAGCTCCGCGGTGAACGCCGGGCGCTGACGGCCAAAGTCGTACCAGACGAAGGTCGTGTTGTTGAAGACACCGCCCGTCATGCGCAGCGACGCGCCGAGCTCGTGCTGGCGCCGCGCGCCCAGTCGAAACGCGACCGGGATCTCCGCCCCCAGCTGCAGCGACGGCGCCCCGACATAGATCAGCAGCGCGCCTCCGACCGAGAAGCGGGGGTGGAGGTAACAGCGCCAGCTGATCTGGCTCTCGCCGCCGAAGAGGTCCGGGATCCCGAGGTTGAGCTCGAGCTGCACCCGGAACTCCTGGTGGCCGATGGTCCGCAGGCTGAGCAGCCCGAAGATTCCGCTCTCGGCGAGGAGCTGGGGCGTGCCGAGCTGAAGCATCACGCCGAAGTGAACGCGGGCGCCGGCACCCCAGTGGAAGCGACGCTCCTCACCCGGCCAGGGAGGGGGGTCCACCACGGCTGGATCCTCGGCGATCGCGGGAGCGGGATCTTCGACGACGACCGGCGCAGCATGCGGCGCATCCGCGGGCGGCTCCGCCCCCGCGATCAACCACGCGGCCAACGCGAGGGCGGGACTCAAGGGTCGAGCATCGCGACATCGCCGAAGCACATCTCGTCGCTGGTGCCCTCGCCGTAGGTGATCATCTTGTCGCCCGCCATGTTGTCGTAGGTGCAGTGCACCCGGACCTTGTCGCCCGGCTTGGAGACGACGAAGTCATTGAGCCGGTAGAGGCTCTGCCAGTGGAAGTTCCAGCGGGGGATCTTCAGCAGGCACTGGCTGGTGCCGTCGGGGTGGACGAGATCCATCTGAAAGCTCTTCCCGATCAGGTGCATGTGCGCCCAGACGGCGTAGATGCGGCCGGCCTTGCCCTCGTTGAGTGGCACCAGCGTCTGGTTGGCGGTGAGGATCCCGCTGGCCTCGGCGGTGCTCATCGAGTGCGGGGGAATCGTGACTCCCAGATCGCCGACAAGCATCGAGTGCGGCACCTCGGAGATCACCAACGGCCCCCGCCAGAGCACCACGCTGGACTGATCGGACACCGCCTTGCCGGTGAAGTTGTAATGGTTCTGAATCACCCAGCCCCAGCCGGCGGGCACGTAGTAGCCGACGCCCTCGTGCGGGGGCACCAGCGGCGCGTCGTTGCCGGGGACCCAGAGGCCCGCGGGATACGCCTGGGTGATGCCGATGCCGCCGAAGCAGGTGTAGCCCGGCCCCTCTTCGGCCGCGTCCATCGCCTTCACCTTCTCCAGTTGGTCCGGCGGAACGAGGTACACGGCCGAGTGGTGGACGATCGACCGCGTGCCCGGCTCGATTGACACCGCCGCGGTGGGGATCGCGGTGAGGTTGTTGGGCATCACCACGAAGCAGCGGTAGTCGTCTCCCTGGGTGACCTTCGAGGTGTACGGCTCGGCCAGCTTCCAGCGGTCGGTGGGGTCGCCCAGCGGCTTGTTCGGCTTCGGCTTGGGCAGCACCCGCTTGTCTCCCACCGGCGCGCCGTCGTCGATCCACGCCAGCAACAGCGTCCGCTCGGCCTCGCTCATCTGCCGGGCGTCGGAGATCTTCGGGCAGCCCGCCGCGTCGGTCTGGTCCGGGGGAAACGGCGGCATCCGGCGGTCGGAGACGGCCGCCTTGATCAGCGGCAGCCGGGCCTGGACGTCCTCGAGCGTCTCAAGGGGGAACGGACCGATGTCGTCCGACCGGTGGCAGATCGAGCAGCGGCTGCCGACCAGCGGGCCGACCGAGCCGTACCAGGTGCGGGGGCCGGTCAGATCCACCGGGTCCGGCAGGCTCACCGTCGAACCGCTGCACGCCGCGAGCACGACGAACGCCACAACCAGCCACAAGCTTCTCTCTGCACGCATGTAATCCCCCCTCTAGTCCTGCGATCCGGTGAGCACCGCGGCGCACCGTTCGAGTCCGGCCTTGAGCTTCTGATGTTCAGCGCTGGTGAACGCGGCGGCGAGGAGCCCCTCGACGCGCGCGATCTCCGCCCCACCCTTCTTCAGCGCCTTCGAGCCCGTTGGCGTCAACCTCGCCTGGAGGATCCGCGCGTTCTTCGGGTGCGGCGCCTGCTCGATGAAGCCCAGCTTCTTCAGCGGGGCGAGGAGCTCACCCATGCTCTGGGGTGAGACGAAGGCGCCGCGCGCGAGCTCGGCGTTCGACGCGCCTGGCGCCTTCGACAGCGTCACGAGCACCGCCAACTGCGGCAGCGTCAGCCCGACGTTGCGCAGGGTGGTGTCGAACTCCGCCCGCAGCGCCTGGTGCACCGTCTTGATCAGCACGGTGAGGGTGTTCCGGTGGTCGATGGCGACAGACGACTCTGACATGGGGCGGACAGTGACAGGCAGCCTTATATAAGTCAACCTGACATGACGCGGGGGCGCGCTTGCCGGGGCAGGAGGAGGTGACGGGGGCTCGGACCAAGAACGCTGATCCAGATCGAGAGGTTATGGTGCGCCGATGAATCGAGCGCCGATCTGGGCGGTCCTCCGGCTTGCCTTGGGGGTCTGCGTCGTCCGCGGTGGTCCGCGGGGCGACGCCACCTGCGCGTCCGGCGCCTCCTGCGTCACCTTCCCTTTCTGTTGCCCGCCCGGAGCGCCCTGCGTCGCGCCGCCCGCGGGGGTCTGCCTGCGCTGAACGATGCCGCTCGACGAGCGCCACTTCGATCACCTCCTGGCGCTGCTGAAGCTCGAGCGCGACGCGGAGACCAAGCGCCTCGCCGAGGAGCGCGAGAGCCTGCCGCTGGGCGAGCTCGAGGCCCGGGGCCTGGTGCTGCTCGACCTCGAGTCGAAGGAAGAGTCCGTCGGCCTCGGCGGCCGCACGGTGATCACCTTCGCCCGTGCTGATCGCCGGCCCCTCTCCTCGTCGTTCTCGTCGGGCGACCTGGTCTGCGTGGCGCCGCGCAAGGCGGAGGTGGACTTCGCGCCGACCGGCCTGGTCACCCGCTCCAGCCGGCAGTCGCTGCAGGTGGCCTTCGACAAGCCGCCGCCGCTGTGGGTCGGCGAGGGCCGGCTGCGGCTGGACAAGGTGGCCAACCAGGTCACCTACGAGCGGATCCGCGCCGCGGTGACGAAGCTCAAGGGCTTCGAGCACGGCGCCGTCCGCCAACGCCGTGAGGTGCTGCTCGGCCGCCAGCCGCCGCGCTTCGAGCGCCCTGCCCCCTTCACCCCGACGCGCACCCTCAACCCCGAACAGCACGCCGCCGTCGAGCGGGCGCTGGGTGCGCAGGACTTCTTCCTCGTCCACGGGCCGCCAGGAACCGGGAAGAGCACGGTGCTGGCCGAGGTCGCGGTGCAGCTCGCCGCCCACGGCAAGCGCCTGCTCTGCACCGCCGCGAGCAACGCCGCAGTCGACCACCTGCTCGAGCTGTGCCTCGACCAGGGCTTGAGCGCGGTGCGCGTCGGCCACCCGGGCCGCGTGCTGCCGCACCTTCAGGAGCACACGCTCGACCTTCAGGTGGAAGACCACCCAGATCGCATCCTCTCCCGCGAGCTGTTCGACGAGGCATTCGACCTGCTCGGCTACGCCCGCCGCCAGCGTCACCAGGGCCGCAGCCGCGTGCGGTTCTCCAACGCGCGCGAGGCCCAGAGCGAAGCGAAGCGGCTGTTGAGCGAGGCCCGAGCGCTGGAGCGAAAGGCGGTGGGCTCGGTGCTGGCGCGCTCCCAGGTGGTCTGCGCGACCTGCGCGAGCCTCGATGGCCACGTGCTCAGCGGAGAGAGCTTCGATGTCGCGCTGCTCGACGAGGCAACCCAGGCGACCGAGCCGACCGCGTTGGTGGCCTTCACCAAGGCGCCGACGGTGATCCTCGCAGGCGACCCGCAGCAACTGTCGGCGACGGTGCTCTCGATGGAAGCGCAGGAGAAGGGCCTGGGCGTCAGCCTCTTCGAGCGGCTGCTCGCCGAGCACGGCGAGGGCGTGAAGCAGCTGCTCAAGGAGCAGCACCGGATGAACCAGGTGCTGATGCAGTTCCCCTCGGAGCAGACCTACGCCGGGCAGCTGCGGGCCCACCCGTCGGTCGCCTCCCGGCTGCTCGAGCTCAACGGGCCGCTCGACGCGCCGCCGATGCTGCTGCTCGACACCGCCGGCAAGGGGTTCGACGAGTCGAAGGCGCCCGGCACCGAGTCGCTGCGCAACGAGGGCGAGGCGGAGCTGATCGTCGCCCGCGCCCGCGCCCTGCTGAAGGCGGGCGTGCCGCCCGAAGAGGTGGCGGTGATCTCTCCCTACCGCGCGCAGGCGGCGTTGATCCGCGAGCAGCTCGCCGACCTCGAGACGCTCGAGGTCGACACCATCGACGCCTTCCAGGGCCGGGAGAAGGACGTGGTGTTGCTGTCGCTGGTGCGCAGCAACGTCGACCAGTCGTTGGGCTTCCTCACCGACCTGCGGCGAATCAACGTGGCGATCACCCGCGCCCGGCGCCACCTTTTCATCGTCGCCGACTCCGCCACCCTCAGCGGGCACCCGTACTTCGCCGCGCTCGTCGAGTACGCGCAACAGCACGGCGGTTACCGCTCAGCCTGGGAATGGACCGGCTGAGCGGGACGCCCGAGGGCTACCGCGGCTGGTAGAGGTAGTAGGTCGCGGTGTACGGGACCTTCTGCAGCGTCACCGCCGTGCCGGAGTTGCAGTCAGCGGCCGGAGGCGCGACTCCACCCGCGGTGTCGACCCGCTGGGCGAAGTTGAGCGCGGTGAACTCGCCCGTGCCGGCGACCGACTTCTTCGGAACCAGCAACCACGGAATCGCGGTGGTCGGCGTCGGCGACGGGGCCTTGAGCGCGGCGGCGCTGTCGCCGACGAACTTGCTGCCGTCCTTCGCCAGCTCCCAGGTCGGACCCGCGTAGTGACGGCCCGCGTCCGGAGCGCTCTCGCTGGTGCCCGCGTAGAGCGTGGCGTCCGGCTCGACGAAGATCCACGCGTAGCCCGCGTCGCTCTGCAGCGTGCAGTTGTAGTTCTGGGTCCCCTTGGCGAAGAACTTGAACGCCACCTTCTCGGTCGCGCTCGCCGCCTGGATGTTCGTCGGGACCGTGGGGAATGGAATCTCCGCGACCCCGCCGCCGCCCCCGCCCGAGCCGCCCGTACCTCCCGTACCGCCGGTACCGCCCGTGCCGCCGGAGCCGCCCGCGCTTCCTCCTCCCGTGCCGCCGCCGGTTCCACCGGTGCTGCCGCCGCACGCGGCGAGGATCAACGAGGACAGCGCAAAACACACGACCAGAAGACCGCGGGAGCGGCTGAGCATTGGAACCTTCCTCTAAGAATGGGTGAGCTTCGCGCTGCCCTTGAGCAACCGCTGTGCCCTCTTTGGCCAGCCGTCGCCCTTCAACAGTCGCGGGAAGTTACGCGCGCGGCGACGGCCCGGGCGGGTGACACAGCCTGTGTCAGGTCGTCACCGGTCGGCGCAGCGGGTCCGAAACTCCGAGGCCTGGAGAAACTGCTGCAGCATGTCTCTCCACGGCGCCCACTCATGCGCGCCCGGGCTGTGAAACACGTGGCCCTTGGGCAGCGCCTGGCCGAGCACCGAGTCCTGCGGGCCAAGGCCGTCCTGGTCGCCGTAGCCGAGGTAGATGGTCGGCCCTTTCTCCTTCCCGCTGACCACCCGCTGTAGCCAGCTCCACATCTGCCGCAGATAGTTGTCCTCGGTGATCGGCGCGGGGAAGTCGGGCCGCCACTTCTTCAGGCCCCCCGACTCGCGGATCTCGTCACCCATCGAAGACGACCCAAGGTACGGCGCGAGCGCGAAGATGCCGTCGATCTCTTCCGAGTGCCGCTGGCCGTACTCGAAGACCCCGAAGCCGCCCATCGAGATCCCCAACAGCCAGACCTGCTCGTAGCCGACGCGCCGGGCGGGAGCGATCACGTCCTCTTCGAGCCGCTGCGAGGCGATGCCCTTGAAGTAGTACCCCATCGTCGCGTTGGCGGCGACCAGGTCCACCGAGACGCCGCTCTTCTGCAGCGCATCGACGAAGCCCTCGTCGCGGTAGGCGAAGCCTCGGTCGCCGGCCCCCGGAAGCAGGATCATCAGGCACCGCGCCTTGTCCCGCATCGGCATGCGGTAGTGCTCCGCGGTCATCGGGATCGGAGACGGAAGCAGCGCGCAAGCGCAGCACAGAAGGCACAGAGGCAGGAGACGGCGCATTTTAGGGTACGCGTCTTAACCAACCCTCCGCGCGTCGGCTCGACCTTCTTCGCTCAGGGCGTGGTGCGGGGCCGCCAGATCAACACCGGGCAGCGCGCGTGCTGGGCCACCTGCTGGCTCATCGACCCCAGCAACAACCCCCGGGCGACGCCGAGGCCCCGGGCGCCGATCACGATCAAGTCGACGTCGTGGTGCTCGGCCCAGGTGCAGATCGTCTCGCTCACCTGGCCGATCTCCACCGCGTGCGCCACTTCGACCCCGGGGTGCTCAGCGGCGATCTCCGCGAACAGCGACTTGATCTTCCCGATCTCCTCCTCGGACCTCGGCAGCCTCAACGGCACGTAGCCCGACAGCGGACCGAGCGGAAACACCTCGGGAAGCGGGAGCACCGAGAGGAGCGTCACCTTCGCCTTCGTCTGAACCGCCAGCGACAGCCCGTACCGCGCCGCGTGCCGCGAACCCACCGAGCCGTCGACCGCCACCAGGATGTGCTGAAGCATGGGCGTCAACAGGGCAACCGATGTGCCACCCGGCCCGCTGCGACGGTCATTGGAGAGCCGTGCAGGGCCTGCACCCCCGGCCAAACCAACGCCAGACTTGCACCGGTTCTACTGAGAGCTCTTCTGGGTGCGCAGCTGCTCGTAGTTGAGCTTGGCGACCGGGCTTTCCGGCATCTGCAACGGCAGCGACGCCTTGAAGGTCGCTCCGCGACTGGACTCGACCAGGGTCAGCTCGCCTCCGAGCACGCTCGCCGCCCGCCGCGCGAGGAACAACCCCAGCCCCAGGCCCGAGCCGGGCGGGCGGGTGCTGAAGAATGGGTCGAACACGCGGTCGATGAACTCCGCGGGAATCCCGGGGCCGTCGTCGAAGATCCACAGCTCGAAGCGATCGCCGACCCGCTTCACCTCGACGCGCACCGCACCGGCCCCGGCGGCCTTGCGCGCATTGTCCAGGACCGGCCGGAGCAGGCGGGCGATTGCCTGACGATCGCTGTGGGCCTCCAGATGTTCGGGGGCCTCGACCTTCACCTCGCCGAACCCGGCGACCGTGGCAAGCACCACCTCGGCGACGTCCATCGGCTCGCGGCGGCCGGGCCGTTCGAGCTCGAGCAGGCACCGCACCACCTCGGCGACCCGCGCCCCGCTCTGGGCGATCTCGGCGACGATCTGCGGCAGCTCGGCGAGCTCCTCCGGCACGCGGGAGCCCTTGGGCCAGCTGGCCTCGATGTCCTCGGCGTACTCTTTGAGCGTGTGGGCGTTAGAGGTGAGGATGCTCACCGGGTTGTTGAGCTCGTGCGCGAGACCGGCGGCGAAGTGCGACAGCGACGCGGCGCGCCGCGCTTCATCGAGCGAGCGGCGTTGATCCTTCAACTCGACGAACGCCTGCTGCAGCTGCTGGTGCACCCGGCGAAGCTCGGCCGTGAGCTGCGCCTGCTGGCCGACGTCGGTCATCCGCAGCAGCGTCAACCCTTCCCCCAGCGGGTGAACCCGCAGCGAGACCAGGCCCGGACTTCCGTCGACGCGCCGCACCGCGAGCTCCCCGTAGATCCCCGGCGAGCCCAACAGCTCGCGCTCCAGCCCCATCGCCCGACGAACCTGCTCCGCGCCAGGCTCGAGGCTCGACAGCGGCAACCCCTTGAGCTTGTCCGGCTCGGTTCCCAGCACCGCCAGCGCCGGGCCCCGGGCATCGAGGATCTTCTCCCCGTCGACCAGAAGGCTCAGCTCGGGCGATTCGTCCCACAGGCTCTTCCCGAGCGCCGCCGAGTGAAGCTGCCACAGATCTTCACTTTTGCTCATGGGCTCCGCCGCTCTTCACCAACTGGGCGAGTTCGGCGAGCAGGTGCTCCGGAGGCGCGACGGGGAGCCCGACCCGCTGCGCCCGCTGGGGGTCCAGCACTTCCCGGAAACGGCTGTTGGTGTTGGCCGACGACAGCTCCCAGACCCAGCCGTCGGCGACGGCGACGACGTCGGTGAGCGCGGCGCTCTCCGCGGCGAAGGTGTGGTGGCGAGAAATCACCTCGGTCAACGCGGCGGGGTATTTCCAATGGGCGCCGAGCCAGGCACCGGCCTGCTGATGGTCGGCCCCAAAGCACTCCGCCTCGAGGGCGAGGCTCGGCTGGGCTCCCGCGCGGACCTTCTCGGCGAAAGCCCGCGACTTCTCCGGCTCGACGACCAGCAGCGCGAGCCGGCCGACATCGTGGAGAAGCCCGGCCGCGAGCGCGAGCTCCTTCAAGGGAATCTTCGCCTCGGCCGCGAGCCGATGGCTCAGCAGCGCGACCGCCTGGCTGTGCTCGGTGAGCCAGCTGGGTGTCTGCTCTCCGGCGCGCTGCAGCAGCTGCGAAGAGACCGCGCACAGCACCAACTGCTGCACCGCGCCGAAGCCCATCATCTGCACCGCCCGCTCCACCGACCCGACCCCACCGGGGACGGAGAAGTAGGCAGAGTTCGCCAACCGCAGCAGCTCGGAGGTGAGCGAGGGATCCTGGAGGATCAGCTTCGCGATCACCTTCACCGTGCAGCGCGGGTCGTCCAGCGCCTCACGCAGCCGCAGGCAAACCTCGGGCAGAGGGGGCAGCGACTCGATCTTGCTGAACAGGGCAGAGGCGGTCATCGGACTGACGCGGTTCGAGTCTAGAGCGTTTGAGGAGACTCGGGGCCTTCAACCGCGCCCGAGCACGTCCCGCACCGCCGCCGGAAAGATCCCGGTAGAGGCCGCGCCGCGGGCCCGCACGTGCAAGCTTTGCACGGCCCTCGCAGAGACGAACCGAGTGCACCGACCAGCGGCTGGCCGCACAGGTGGGCGCTGGCGCACCTGTTGCTCAGCTTCCCAGCATGACCATCGTCTGCGCGACGCGGTTTACCGAAGAGTCTTCGTTCGCGGTCAAGGTCGCCGGCGAGCTGGCGCGCCGGCACGAAGAGCCGCTGTGGCTGGTGCACGTGCTGCCTGGCACCGCGGCCCGCCCCTGGGGCGACAAGCTCGAGGTCGCGGCGGCCGGGGTGCTCGACCACGAGGCGCAGGCCCTGGCCCAGACCGGGGTCAAGGTTCAGACGGCGGTGCTGCACGGCAAGCTCGACGCGGCGGTCGGCCGGTTCTGCAAGGAGAAGGTGGCCTCGCTGCTGGTGGTGGGCGACACCTCGAAGCGGGTGAGCCAGGTGATGGCGGGGAGCCTCGACAAGCTCGCTTACAGCGTCGAGACGGCGCTGCTGGTGATCCGCGACCACCGGCCGTTCGTTGCCTGGGCGGCGGGCAAGGCGCCGCTTCGCGTGATGCTGGCGATCGATCACAGCAGCAGCTCCGCGGTCGCCCGCGACTGGATCATCCGGCTCGCGGAGTACGGGGACATCGACCTCGTCGCCACCCACGTCTGGTGGCCGCTGGAGGAGTACGAGCGGCGGAGGATGCCGGTCCCGCCGCCGGAGGAAGGCCACGTCGCCCTCGCGCGCTTCATGCACGCGGAGACCGAGGCTGCCCTGGCGAGCCTGCCGAAGAACGTGAAGCGCCGGGTGCACCTGGAGATGGGCGTCGGCCGCATCGGCGAGCAACTGCTCTCGGTGGCCAACGACGAGCAGGCGGACCTCTTCGTCCTCGGCACCCACCGCCGCCGCGCGCTCGGCCGGCTCTGGTCGGTCTCGCATCACGTCCTCGGCCTGGCACCGATGTCGGTCGCGTGCATTCCGGGGACGATGCCGCTGCCCGACGTCTCGACGGTGCCGTCGTTCGGAATCGCGGTCGCCGCCACCGACTTCACCGAGGCCGGCAACCGGGCGATCACCTGCGCGGTGGGCGTCGTCGGCCAGGGCACGGTGTACGCGGTGCACGTCAGCCCCCAGCCCTACTCGCCCGACGAGGAAAAGGCGTTGCTCAAGCGCCTCGCCTCGGTGATTCCCCCCGACGCCGAGCGGTTGGGGACGAAGGTGGTCGTCCACGTCCGCCACGGCGACGTCCCCGACGAGGTGCTCAAGGCGGTGCAGGAGCTGGGCGCGCAGGTGGTCTGCATCGGCGCCAAAGCCGAGGGCCTGAAGAGCCCGGTGGTCACCGCCCTGGTGGCCCGTTCGGGAAGGCCGGTGTTGATCGTCCCCGCGATTAGCCCGTAAAGGGTGCCTCGCGATGGTGCTCCCCACGTGACCGAGCTGGCCCCCCAAAGTCCGACCCCCTCGCGCAGCGGCAAAGAGCTGCTGGTGGCGACCAAGGCCTTCACCGTCGAACGCCCGCTGCGGTCTTGGGTGGCGGTGCTGTCGACCTTCGCGGTGATCGGCGGGCTCGCCGCCGGGGCGGTGGTCAGCCCGTGGCTCCCGGTGCGGCTGGTGCTCGGGGTGATCGAAGGCCTGGTGGTGGTGCGCGGCTTTTGCCTCTTCCACGACTTCCAGCACGGCGCGCTGCTGCGCGAGTCCACCGTTGCCCGGGCGATCTTCTTCGTCTTCGGCGAGCTGCTGCTTGTCCCCCCGAGCGTTTGGCGGGAGACCCACAACTACCATCACGCCCACAACGCCCAGCTGGTCGGCAGCCACATCGGCAGCTACGCGATGCTCACCCCGCGGATGTACGAGGCGCTCAGCCCATTTCACAAGTTGCTCTACCGCGCCGCGCGACACCCACTGAACATCTGCCTCGCGCTGCTGACCATCTTCGGGCTGGGGATGTGCGTCCGCCCGTTCGTGCGCTCGCCGAAGAAGCACTGGCAGGCGATGGTCTCGCTGCTGATGGTGGGGGCGCTCGCCGCGCTCAGCGTCTGGTTTGGCCGGCCCGACGCCTTCGTCTTCGGCTGGGTGATTCCGATGGCGATCGCCACCGCCACGGGCGCGTACCTTTTTTACGCGCAGCACAACTACCCCCAGGTGAAGGTGGCGCCACGGGAGAGCTGGAGCTTCACCTCCGCGGCGCTCGAGTCGTCGAGCTACATGAAGATGGGGCCGGTGATGAACTGGCTCACCGCCGACATCGGGCTGCACCACGTTCACCACCTCAACGCCGCGATTCCGTTCTACCGGCTGGGCGAGGCGATGGCGGCGATCCCCGAGCTCCAGCACCCCGGCGTCACCTCCTGGCGGCCGAAGGATGTGGTCGCCTGCCTGAGGTTGAAGCTTTGGGATCCCGAGAAGCAGTCGATGGTCGAGTACCCGTGAGAGCGGTGCTGCTCGCGGTCGGCGTTGCGCTGGCCGCCTGCGGCTCGCACTCCTTGCCGCCGGCGCCTCCTCGGCTCAGCCAGCCGAACGGCTGGGACGACGCGCTGCGGCCGGTGGAGCTCGACGACCTCGACCCGTCGCCCGACGCGGTGGAGTACCGGCTCGAGGCGAAGGTGCAACAGCTCGAGCTGGTGGCAGGGAAGAAGACCCCGATGTGGACCTACAACGGGCTGCTGCCCGGCCCGATGATCCACGCGACCAGGGGACAGCGGCTGACGTTGCACTTCACCAACCACCTGCCCGAGGCCACCTCGATTCACTGGCACGGGCTTCACGTGCCGGTTCAGATGGACGGCGCGGACCAGTCGATTCCTTCCGGCGGCACATTCGACTACGCGTTCACGCTCACCCAGGCGGGCACGTATTGGTACCACTCTCACGTTCACTCGACGGCGCAGGTCGGCTTCGGGCTCTACGGGGCCCTGGTGGTGGACGACCCCGACGAGCCGTTTCTCGGAGATCCGGTGGTGATGTTGATCGCCGACGCGAGCGTCAAGGCCGACGGGACCCTGGCGCCGGGCGACGAGAGCGGCTGGTTCGGCGACTACTTCGGCCGCGAGGGCGACCTGCTGCTGGTCAATGGGAAGCGGGTGCCGACGCTCAAGGCGCGGCAGGGCGTGCCCCAGCGGTGGAAGCTGATCAACGGCTCACGCGCGCGGTACCTCAAGTTCAACGTGCCCGGGCAGGCGTTGGTGCGGATCGGCGGTGACGGCGGGCTGTGCGCCCGGGGGGTGCCAATTTCCCAGTTGACGCTGGCGCCGGGCGAGCGCGCCGAGCTCTACGTCAACCCCCAGCCAGCGGGCCCCCAGAAGATCGCCGTGCACTGGCAGGACTCCGACCGCTTCCACATCGGCAGCCAGCGCCCGCCCGAGCCGATGTTCACCTGGGAGCTGACGGGAGAGCCCGCTGGGGCCGACGCCGCCCCCGCCCTGCCGGCGCGCCTGCGCGACGTGCCGTTGCTGCCGATCGACGGCGCGCTCACCCGCTCGCTGGAGATGGGTGAGTTCCCCGACGGCAAGGGCGCCACCGCGCTCGGCTTCAATGGGAGGACCTTTGCCGACGGAACGCCGCTGATGGCGACAGTGGGGCAGACCGAGGTCTGGGAGGTTTCCAACACCACCGGGTACGATCACCCGTTTCACCTCCACGGCTTTTCCTTTCAGGTGCTGCAGCTCGATCACGCCGCCTGGCCGGTGATGGAATGGAAAGACACCGTCAACGTCCCCGGCCACCAGAAGGTGAAGTTCGCGGTGCAGTGGGACGACCGCCCGGGAATGTGGATGTTCCACTGCCACATCCTCGACCACCTCGAGCTGGGCATGGGCGGCACGGTGATGGTGGTGCGGCCTTAGGTGACGTAGAGGGTCGACATGCGGCCGGAGCTCACGGTGCTGCGCAAACAACTGGCGGTGCCGGTCGTAGCGCTCCTGCTCACCCATGTGGTGGGCACGCTGGGTTTCTGGGTGCTCTGGCGGGACGAGGGCGGCACAGTCCTCGATGCGCTCTTCATGACGTTCATCACCATCACCACCATCGGCTTTGGCGAGGTTCACCCGCTGGGAAGCGCAGGGCGGCTGCTGACGATGGTGCTCGCCGCCGGTGGAATCGGCAGCCTCTTCTACAGCTTCACCGTCTCGCTCGAATGGGCGGCGAGCGAGGAGACCCGCGCTGCCCGGAGGAACCGCAAGATGCAAAAGCAGATCGACACGCTCACGGGCCACTACGTGATCGCCGGCTTCGGCCGGGTGGGACGCGAGGCCGCCGGCGAGCTGACCGCGAGCAAGGTGGCGGTGGTGGTGGTGGACCCGAGCGAGGAGAACATCGCGTTGGCGACCGGGCGTGGCTTCGCCTGCCTCAAGGGAGATGCGACCGAGGACGCGGTGCTGCGCGCCGTGGGTATCGAGCGGGCGAAGGGGCTGATCGTCACCACCGCCAACGACGCGACCAATCTCTACGTGGTGCTCTCGGCGCGCCTGCTCTCTCCCTCGCTCTTCATCGCCTCCCGCGCCGCGGACGATCTGTCGGTGCCGAAGCTCGAGCGAGCCGGTGCCAACCGGGCGATCAGCCCGTACGCGATCGGAGGCCGACGCCTCGCCCACCTGATGCTCCGGCCCCGCGCGGTCGATTTCCTCGATACCGCGCTGCAGCGGGGCGACAAGTCACTGGGCATCGGCGAGATCCTCATCGGAGCGGGCAAGGGGGCGGCCGCCCGATCGCTGGAGTCACTCGATGCGCTGCGCGCCACCGGGGCGATCGTCCTCGCGGTGATCAACAAAGCCGACGGCGCCGTCGCGCCCCCACGCGCCGAGCTCGTCCTCAGCCCCGGCGATCACCTCCTCGCACTCGGCACCGATGACCAGCTCGCCGAGCTCGAACGGCTCGTCGCCTGAGGGCCCGGGAAGACCGCTTCAGCGTCTCCCTCGTCGGCGGCGGCTGCTGACGTCGGGGTGCTAGGGTCGTTCGATGCCCACGGAACCGCAGCGGTTGGCGAGATGGTTGGCCGGCCTCATTCTCTGTGGGTCCGCGGCGATCGCGGCGCCGCCTCCCAACGACCTGTGCCCAGGCGCCGAGGTGATTCCCGCCGGTGGCGCGTTCCCGAAGCTGACGGCGATCACCCCCAACGTCGATGAGGCGACGAGCACTGGCGATCCGGCGCTCCCCAGCTGCCAGGCGAACGTCGGCCACAGCGTCTGGTACGCGTTCACCCCGGCGGCGACGGGCACCTACCTCTTCTCTTCCTGCGCCGACGCGCCGACGGCGAGCACGCTCGACGACACGGTGATCGCCCTCTACAGCTCGACCGCCGGCTGCGGCGGGGCCTTCACCCAGCTCGCCGGCGCGTGCGACGACGACAGCTGCGCGGTCAAGACCTTCCAGTCGGTGGTCGGCGCGACGCTCACCGCCGGCACGACCTACTACGTGGTGGTCTACGCCTATGGCGGCAGCGCAATCACCGCGGGGAACACCGCGCTCCAGCTGAAGGTCGGGCGGACGCTCAATGACGTCTGCGGCGCGGCGACGGGGGTCCAGCTTGACACCCCGGTGACCGGCAGCACCTCGGGCGCCGCCGACGACTACCGGGTGCCGGCGGTGTGCCCCGGAGGAATCGGGGCGGTCGCCACCACCGCGCCCGGGCGCGAGCTCGCCTACAGCTTCACCCCGGCGGCGAGCGGCAAGTTCTCCTGGCGGGTGCGCAGCTCGGGCGCGGACGACCTGGTGCTCCACGTCGCCAACAGCTGCCCGGGGGGCGCGCCGCCGGTCACCGTCAACAGCTGCCTCGCGGTGGCCAACCGCAACAGCAGCACCTCGGCGGCGGAGGAGACCTCCTGCGTGCCGCTCGCCTCCGGCACCGCCGACTTCGGCTTCGTCGACGCCGCGGCGCTCACCGGAGGCAGCAGCTTCGAGCTGGAGATCAACGTCTGCGTTCAGGAAACCGAGCCCAACGACACCCCGGCCACCGCCAACGCGCCCAGCTGCGGCGTCACCGGCGGCATCACCCCGGTGGGCGACGTCGACTTCTTCGACCTCGGCGCGTCGCCGGGCCGGGTGTTTGCCGCAATCGACGGCCTCGCTGGCGCCAGCTACGACTTCGACCTGCGGGTGACCACCGCCGCCTCGGTGCTCGAGTACGACGACGACAACATGGACACCCAGTTCGGCGTCTATGCCCCGGCGATCGCCGGCACGGTGATCAGCGGACAGAGCTACCTGAAGGTCTCGCACTTCTTCACCACCTCGGCCTCCGAGCCCTACCGCCTCTACACCGTGGTCCAGCCGCCGAGCGCGACCGCGATCCCCGAGGTCGAGCCGAACGACACCCCCGCGGCCGCGACTCAGAGCGGACTCAACTACTTCTCCGGAGCGCTCAGCGGCAGCTCTCCCTCGGCCGACGTCGACGTCTACACGGTGCCGGCGGTGGCGGGCGAGCTGCTCTTCGTCGCCCTCGACGGGGACCCACTGCGCAACAACACGCCGCTCAACGCGAAGCTCGAGCTGCTCGACGCGGCGGGGGTGGTGTTAACCACCGTCAACGACAGCGGCGCGAGCTCGACCACCGCCCTGGTGACCAACGATCTCGCGGCGACGACGCCGTCTTCGCCGGCCGAGGCCTTCACCTGGC